>DOWI01000002.1:0-247 GCA_003519645.1 Oscillospiraceae bacterium | reverse complement strand
CGCCGATGCGGCCTGTCACATCCGTTTCCCGAAAAATTTGCCGAATTACCTTGGCAGTTTTTTTCAGAACGGCGTCGCCGTACAGATGTCCCAACAGGTCGTTCACTGTTTTAAAGTAGTCCAAATCCAAAATAATAAGTGCGCAGGTGCTGTGGTCAGCGGACTTTAAGTGGGAAGTTACCTGCATTTCCGTCGCTGTTTTGTTTAGCAGACCCGTCAGAGGATCTTTTTGTACCTGCTCGATTAG
>DOWI01000283.1 GCA_003519645.1 Oscillospiraceae bacterium | reverse complement strand
CGGCGGCGTTTGACCAACCGCCCTGCGACTGTGTGGTGACGGTTTCGGGCGATGCCGTGGCAAATCCCCAAAATGTGCGGGTTCCGTTTGGTACAATGGTAGAAGATGTGCTTCGCTTCTGCGGTCTTGCCCAGGATCCCGAATATGTCATTCTGGGTGATGCCATGACAGGCATTACGGTTCAGCACACCGACATCCCCGTCGTACCCGGTATTACCTGTATCCTCGCGCTAAAAACACGTACACAAGTCNNACTCCCTTTTGAAATTATGCGCCGTCTGGACAACATGCAGTATGAACGGCTGGCATCTCTTCTTCCGGAAGAATGCGATGGCTGCGGCGTCTGCTCGCATGTTTGCCCATCCGGACTGGATGTAACCGCCAAGGTACTGGAAGCCCGTGATGCACACGGTAATATCTTTGTGAAGTGGGGTGACGGCGATGAATTTTAAAATGGCGCATGCTCCCCACCTCAGGTGCAGCGAACGCGGCTCACAGATGTGCGCAGATTTGCTGATTGTATTTGCACCGCTGTGTGTTTTATCGGCGATCTATTATGGAGTGCGCCCTGTTTTGCTTGTTCTGACCGGGCTTCTCAGCGCCGTCTTGTTTGAAACATTCGGGTATCTTCTAATGAGGAGAAAGCCCAAGATTTCAGACGGTTCAGCTGCGGTAACCGGTGTGTTGATCGGCTCGCTTGTCTCTCCGTTGTCACCTTATTGGCTTCCTGTTGCAGGCGCTGCGTTTGCCATTTTTGCGGTTAAAATGCCCATGGGTGGCAGCGGCCGCAATCTGTTCAATCCGGCTGCCGCAGGGTTGGCTGCCGTAACGCTATGCTTTCCCGGTTTCTTTTTTACATATCCCGACCCCGGTCTGGGCATTCCCCTTCCCCTTTCAAGCCGAGCATTGAGCGAGGTGATTACCCTGTCATCTCCTGCCGCCCAGCTTGCGAGCGGAGGTCAAACACTATATTCGCCGACCATGCTTCTGCTGGGCAATTTCCCCGGTCCGATTGGGGCAACTGCCATTGCCATTTTGCTTGCATGCGGATTGTTTTTACTTGTGCGCAGGACGATTACACCATATATTATATTCCCCTATCTTGCCACTTGTGCGCTATTGGCCGCCCTTTTTCCGCGTGTTTCGGGCGGTTTGACAGGAAGCGTAATGGCAGAGCTGTGTTCGGGCTATCTTCTGTTCTGCGGTATTTTCATGCTCAACGATCCTGTTACCGCCCCGAGGCACTGGCTTGGAAGAACGGCTTACGGCGTTCTTGCGGGACTGTTTGTTATGCTGATGCGCTATTTCGGTCGTTTTGAAGAAGGGGCATGCTTTGCAATTCTGCTAGTTAATGCCTTTGCGACCACATTGGACAGGCTTGGCTGGTATGCCGTGAATCTGAAGCGTATAAAGAGAAGGAGACATTCGGCATGAGTAAAGTAGAAAAACAGCCGTTTTCCAAAACCATGACTGAAATAAAAAATGTGTTTTTGGATACGTTCTTGACAAAGAATATTGTTCTGGTTCAGGCAATCGGAATCACCCCCATCCTTGCGGCGGGCGTCACACTTCAAAAGGGTGTTGTACTCACGCTATGCACTGCCGCCGTACTTCTTCCGGCAAGCCTGTTCATGTCACTGTTTGGCGATAAGCTTCCCACCTGGGTTCGGGCCCCCATCTATTCAGTGGGCGCTGCTCTGATTCTTCTTGGTGCCGCAGTTTTGCTGGATCGCTCGGTTTCAAACGAGCTGTATGCCTCACTCTATGTGTTTTTGCCCCTAACCGCAGTCAACACTCTGGTTTCATACAGGGCCGGCGGATTTTCGGTAAGTCATGTCCCGGTTGTGGCACTGACCGACGCCATCGCCTCATCCCTTGGTTTCGGGTTGGTTATATGTGTCGTTTCGGCATTGCGGGAGATGGCATCCTTTGGTACACTTTGGGGTGAAACGTTGAATTTTGCCATTGTCCTTCCGGAAGCGGCACTTCCCTATGCGGCGTTCCTGCTGCTTGGCTTTATGGCTGCATTTTTGCAGTGGATTCAATCAGTTATAGCAAGGCGTGAAAACGCCTCCGTGCGTCTGAATGGATAGAAAGGCAGTATATCAAACCCCTTTCAAATAAAACCGGAAAGGACTTGTATCTTTACATGACAGATTTTATAAAATTTATACTGGCTGCGGCAGTTCTTCAGAACGTTGTCCTTATGACCGGATTTGGATCATCGGTTATGATTCGCATCTCCAAAAAAAGGACCAACATTCTTCCATTTAGCGCGCTTCTTTGCATATTCGCAACATTGACTGTGCTGGTTTGCTATCCCCTTGACCTTCTGATTGGAACAAGCGTTATATCAAAATATATACGCCCATTGATGATTGTCACCGTTACTGCCCTGTTGTATATAGCTTCGGTTGTGCTGCTAAGAAAAAGATTTCCGGAGGTTTTCAGCCGTATAAGCCGTCTGCTTCCGATTGCAGCCTTTAATAATCTTGTAATCGGCATCGCTTTGATCATCAATCATCAGTTTTCGGCGTCCCTTCCCGGCGCAATCGGGCTTTCGCTTGGTGCTTGCGCAGGGTTTTTACTGCTGTCGTGGTTGACTACAGAGGGCATGGAAAGACTGGATAACCCCGATGTTCCAAAATCATTCCGCGGTCTTCCATCGGTGCTGATATATCTTGGCATTCTGTCACTTGCGCTCATGGGGTTTTCGGGCAGTGTGTCTATGATATAACGCGCTT
>DOWI01000028.1 GCA_003519645.1 Oscillospiraceae bacterium | reverse complement strand
ATTGGCGATGTCACAAACAAATTCGGGATTTCCCACCGCTCTCTGCACTATTGGGAAAACGCGGGTATATTGAAAAGCAGCCGCGCCGAAAACGATTACCGTTATTACGATGATGAAAATTTGCTTAAAATCAAGCAGATCGTTTTGCTTCGCAAGCTGCGGCTTTCCATTCCGTCCATACAGGAGATATTTACTTCTGAAAAATTATCGAAGATTATCTCTGTGTTTACCGATCATTTGGACGAAACAAAGAAAGAAACAGAACAGTTAAACGCGCTCGGTGTTATTTTGCGGCAGCTTCTCAATATGTTGAAAGACCGTCAGGATATGGACAGCGTGTATCAATACCTTGATACCACCCACAGCACTGAATCGGAAGAATTGAAAAATGCCTTGAAAATCGTTATGTCGGAGCCGGTAAAGGAAATCGCCATTGAAACGCCGCCGGAGCTGATTGTGGATATGACCGGCATTGACCTTTCACTTGAATTGGTGATACGGGAGGATGTGTCGGAAGTAACTGAGGTTGTGAAACGCTGTTACAGCAATACCAAAGAAATAGACAAACTGCTTGAATCCTTTGGTATCGAGTATCATTCAACTTTGCCGGATTGCGCATATTCTTATAAAATCATGCAAAAAGGCAAGTGCATCGGCGCGGTTAATTTGGGTTTCGTCGGTATGGAAGCCATGCTTATTCGTTGTTTGGCATATAGCGACCCCGATAATAACATTTATCTGTTTGAGCTGTTGAAACAAAAACATTCTGACATTCTATGCTGGAATATTTACTTTCCAAATGAACCCGAAAATAATATGGATCATTTTTGTTTTGATTGGGAAGGTAAAAAGCGCCAATTCGCAGAAGATAACGGGTTCACTTTCTATACAGATGCCCGTTGGAACCGCTGTATAAAAATGCTCAAGCCCCATGACGAGGTTTATAACAGCAGCCGTTATCGGTTTGCTTTGTTGGACGGTTCTATGGACGGCGTTTCATTCCGGTTTTTTGGTACTGACAGGCTTGACTGGTACGATGGCAAAATGACAAACTGGCGTATAACCGATTGCAATATGTCCGAAGCCACGTTTTATGACACTTGGATGGAGCGTTGCCGGTTTTACGAAACAGGACTTGACAAAGGAGATTTCCGCCATGCAAGATTCAATGAAAGCACATTTAAAAACAGCGATTTTGAAAACTGCATATTAATTGATTGCGACATATCCGGCATGACGATTGACGGAATAAATGTGAAAGACGCGTTGGAGCATTATAAATCTGACAAAACTCCGTATTCTAAGACATGAAATCACCGGCTTGATGTTGTATAATTCTTTTATGGAGGGAGGGTACTATATGGACTGGATNNGGATACAGAATCTAACGAAAGTGATTCAATATGTCGAGAACCATCTGACCGACGATATAAACATAGATGAAATATCGAGTAGAGCCTATTCGTCAAGCTCGCATTTTCAGCTTGTTTTCCATTTAGTGATGGGAATGACCATCGGTGAATACATCCGCAACAGGCGGCTCTCAATGGCGGCGCAGGATTTATTAAAGCCCAACAGTAAAATCATTGATGTTTCTATGCGGTATCAGTACGAAACGCAAGAGAGTTTTTCAAAGGCGTTTACGCGGTTTCACGGCATCCCTCCGTCAAAGGTGCAGCGGAATAAGATAAAGCTGTTTAATCCGCTGACGATTAACATAACCATAGGAGGTGGATTTGTTATGTCCCGTAATCTCAGCGACGATCTTCTGTTGATCGACTGGAACGTCATCGACGGACAAAAGAGCAATAAACCGACAAGCGCCGAAATCTATAACAAACTGATAGATTGGGCGATTAAGGCAAGAGGNNGCATTATCCGCGTGGGTGCTTGACGATTCCGAATGGACGGGCGATAAACTCGCTGAAAACGAACAGATTCTAATGCAGGGCGTATTCGCGCGGTTCAAAGAACAGAATGCGAAACTTCGTGCCTATATAAAGGAGCTTGAATCGTCCGGCGTCGTCAATGCCGCTATTTTTGGAGCGTTAGATAGGTTTGATGAAGAATTGTCGGGGAAACCGGGCGATGAACGCCTACGAGAAACGGTTGCCAAAATGTTTTCCGATTTTTCGACTATGCTGGAGCGTAGTGTTCGTGAAAAAATAGCGGGATACCCCGCCGGTTCTATGCACGCAACCGATATGGGATATATCAATTATCTAAAAGATTGCGACGCCGCTGTGCAATGGGCGCTGTTTATGCCCGAAGTAGTGAAAAAGCATGGGCATAAAATTAACCGTGACAGCTTTGAGTATATTGAAATCGGAAAGGTACGGTTTATCGGCAAGGAATTTGCCAAAAATCCCGAAATCCATGTCGCCCGTCCTGCTGAAGCCCTGCCGGAATTGATGGAAATGCTGCCCGAATACGGAACGGAAATCACCGCACTCTGTCACTTGGAACATCATCATGGCGGCGAAGTCAACGTAAACCAATGTAACATGATGGGATACTTTTGCAAAGCCGATACACCTGTACCGGAAGAATACGATTACTACGAGGTACCGACCGAACACGCCGGATATGCTGTGTATTCCAGTCCGAATTTTGACGGGAATTATTTTGATGCGGCGTATGAGTTTACCCGCGATCAAATTTTGGGCGATAACGTACATATTCCCTATCCGGGGGCGTATTGNNCGGTTCGGATATTTATTTAGTGTGGAGTTGTAGTAGAATCAAATCATATTAACTGCCGGAATAAACCCCGGCAGTTTTTTATTTGCAAAATTTTTATAATATGACGTGCAGTTGTCATATTATCGTGATATAATAGTCTCGGTGGTGAGCGATAATGCAAATGAACCGGCTTTTTGAAATTATTTATATTCTATTGAATAAAAAGATTGCGACCGCTAAGGAATTGGCGGAGCATTTCGGCGTGTCGCAGCGAACCATCTACCGTGACGTGGATACGCTCTCGCTTGCCGGAATCCCCGTTTACACGGAAAAGGGCAAAGGCGGCGGTATCAGTCTGCTGCCTGATTATGTTTTGAACAAATCTATTTTAAGTGAACAGGAGCAAAACGAGATACTGTCCGCATTANNATAAAAAAGCTGTCTGCAATTTTCAACAAGAACACTATCCGGTGGCTGGAGGTAGACTTTTCCGATTGGAGCTATTCAAACGGTAAGACGTTTAATGATTTCAAAACTGCTATTTTAGAACGCCGAATTGCGGAGTTTGATTATTTCAGCACTTACGGCGAAAAAACACACCGACGTGTTGAACCAATCCAGCTTTGGTTCAAGTCAAAGGCGTGGTATATAAAAGGGTTTTGTTTAATACGGCAGGATATACGCCTTTTCAAACTGTCACGGGTCAGGAATCTGACTGTGACGGATGAACAGTTTACAGAGCGTGATTTCTTGGCAATCTCTCCATCGCCCGTTCCTGCCAGTCGTCAAAAACCCGATGTAACCCTTAAATTGAAAATCACGCCGGAAATGATTTACCGTGTATATGACGAGTTTGACGAGGACTTGGCGGAGAAACAACCGGACGGCAGTTTTATTGTGACGGTCACATGGCCCGAGGACGATTGGGTGTGCGGCACAATCCTATCTTATGGTGAATACATTGAGGTTTTGGAGCCGGAGCATATCCGGGAAATTATAAAAACTAAAACGCTGAAAACCGTAAAAAAATATTTATAATATGACATGCTGTCGTCAGATTATATGCTGTATAATGAAAAAGGAACGGAGAGATTTTCATGAAAGAGTATGTTTACACAGATTTTTTAGATTCTCTAAATGATACCGGCCGGTTAATAACCGAGGCTTTGTGCGAACATATCGCAGAAAAGCACCCTATATATAAACCTNNAAAACAAAGATAAAAATGAATGGTCACTTTATTTTCGGAAGCATCCAAAACGCGGTAAACCGTTATGCGCCCTTTTTTCAAAGGATGCTGCGCTTTCTGTCCGCTATATGTTTTTTTCACCAATGGTACACGAGTTGCTGCTTAGGCAAGACGAGTTCGGCGAAAACATACGCGCGAGAATATTAAAAGCGAGTCGTTGCAAGCATTGCGGATATTACGGTGACAAACAGATTTGCTGGCTGCAACATCATTTTTTCGTAAGAGAGCGGCTTATTTGGATGTGCAATAGTGTTTGGCTTGAAATAAACGATATTGGGGAGAGAGATTTAGACGATAATGATATAAATGATTTGCTATATCTTATCGACCTTAACTCCAAGCACATGGCACACAGCGCAAAAGAAACAAGGGGTGCAGGGTGGGGCGAAGAAAATCTGCTGCGTTGCGGAAATGTCGTGTCAATAAATCTTATACATGAAGAATTGGATATAGATGATTTTAGTCTTGACGACTACGCTGACATAAAAAGGCTTGATAAATATGCCCATACATATAATCTTACGCCAATGGGTGCAAACAATGGAATTTGGTTTTATTTTGACGACAAAGCGGCTTGCGGGACACCAAACGACGGATATAGTTTTACTTCAATACCGAAAGGCAGCTACGCCATNNACGCATTTTCCGTTATACGCGCTTGGGATTATATATGTCTATGGGTGAGAAAAAATAAACTGTCGGTCACATCCGCTGATATTGGCGGAATAAATACATCTATGCTTATTAAGTTTTACAAGCAAGGTGCAGATCAATTTATGGAAATGTATGTGCCGATAGTCAAAGAATAAAAATTCATCTAATAACACCAAAGGAGGGCGAATTTGATGAGTAAAGCGGTATTTATCACAGGAGGGGCTTCCGGTATTGGACGTGCTTCCGCGATTGCTTTTGCGAAAGCTGGCGAGAACGTGTTTATCATTGACATTGATATTGACGGCATGAATG
>DOWI01000284.1:7064-7195 GCA_003519645.1 Oscillospiraceae bacterium | reverse complement strand
GGACGCGAGTCCATCCTTCAGCGAATTGCTCCTTTGATATCACGATGATGCCATCACGATATGTTATGCGGTATTAGCGACCGTTTCCAGTCGTTATTCCCCACTGATGGGCAGGTTACTCACGCGTTACT
>DOWI01000284.1:6814-7048 GCA_003519645.1 Oscillospiraceae bacterium | reverse complement strand
GCCAGGATCAAACTCTCTAAAAAATTGTATTTTATTCGCATAATCGCGAGTTAAAATCTTTTTTAGAGCTTTTGTTTAGCTCTTTGAGTCGTTTGACTCTTTAACGCCAGCGCTGTGTTGCGCTTTTGTCCTTTTACTTTAAAAGTAATTTTAAACGGGTTATCACAAAACCAGTTTCACAAACTTTCGTTTGCATTCACTCGATTTGTCATTTTCTTCTCTCATTGTTTAATT
>DOWI01000284.1:0-6724 GCA_003519645.1 Oscillospiraceae bacterium | reverse complement strand
TAACCTGCTTCGCGAGCCCTTGCTCGGTTTCAAAGCAATTCGCTCTGTTTCCAAGCAATTCGCTTTGTTTCCAAGCCCCGAACTCTCTTGAGCCGGCGAAGAGTAATTATATCATATCTCCCCTGCTCTGTCAAGCTCCTTTTTCTGGTTCCACAATCTTTTCTCGAAGAGCGTTTGCCCTCCCTCTCGATTGCTTCCACCGGTTGCCGCTCCCTTTACTAGAGGCAGCGAGGAGTGATTATATCACTTGCCGTCCGCTCTGTCAAGAGGCTTTTTTGAGGTTGTTTTATCCAGCCAAACTTCCCCAATCTCCGAATCGTCAACCCGCATCAATGCTCGTTTTTCGACTCTTTTCGCTCTCGTGTCTCCCGAGCGCCTAGCTATAATACCATCCCCTTTCTCTTTTGTCAACACCTTTTTTTCGATTTTTCTGATTTCATTGGGGTTTATATTTTTTGTATGTTTGCATGTAGTAAATACTATATATAAATACATTATTAATTTAATCAATAAACCTACTGCGGATAGTCCTTAGTTCGGGTTTTGGTTTGCTATTGGTTCTATAAAAATTTTCAGTTGCACTTTTCTGTGTAGTTTGAGATAATACATATGTTCGGCAAAAAGGCTATCTGCTTGTATCACCATACCTTGTTTTGGTTTTTATTGGTTATTACCTAGAAAAATATTCACAATTTTTTAAATGTTTTGGTTGAATAATACAGTCAATTTAAGTTATAATGAAATTGAAAGAGAACGGATGTCACAATACGTGAACTTCGTTGACAATATAGAGAAAAACAATCTATTAAAATGTTATACTGTGTTCGAACAAGGAGGCGTAAAAAATGACATTCGGAGACCGTTTGCGCAAGCTTCGAAAACAACAGGACCTAACGCAAGAACAGGTTGCTAAAAATCTTAATATCGTCCGGTCAACTTATGCGTATTACGAAACAGGTAAAACCAGTCCTGATTTTAATACAGTTGTTCGTCTTGCACGATTATTCAATGTTACTACCGATTATCTTTTGAACGCAGCGCCCATTAATCCTACCTTAAACGATAAAACTGTAAATGCATATACTACATCAACCAAGAAAACGCTTGGTACCGAGTGGACCTTGAGAGAGTCAGAACAAAAGCTTTTGATTGCTTTCAGATATCTGGATAAGGGGCAGCAAAATGAATATTTGAAAAGCATTGAACGTTCTGCTTCGGAGAGGTACGAACAAAGAAGAAAAAAGGATCCTTCCGGAAATGACTCCATAAAGCAGGCATAGAAAAAAGCGCCCCCTAGATTTTATGGGGCACTTTTTTGTTGTATCTATCTGTTACGCTTCCACAGAAAACTCCATGCTCTCCGCCAAGGAACGCATCTGACCGATAAAATGGATATATAACGCTTTTCCTTGATCAGCTAGACGCCTGTCATTGGCTTTTCCGCAGAGTGAAGCGTATGTTTCGCCAACGCATTTTTCCACATCCTTGTTATCCCGAACACAGAGATAGTAAAAAGAAAATGCGCCGGATTCCTGTAAATCATCATAAAAAGCAGGTGCAGTCTGCCTCAGCGTTTCGTAAAAAACACTCTGGGCTGTCTGCGTAAGTAACGGATTGGGCAGAAAGGATTCCAACCCAATTTCTATCGCGAATGCAAGGAGAATCCTGCGCTGCGTCATCCCGGCGATGTCATCGGCCGGATTAACTCCTTCAACCGCTGCGACATCTTCAGCCATAATGGCGCCGAGGCGGCGCGCCCGACTCAGGTTCCCGTTTGCTTTTTCTCTTTGCAAAAGTTTTGACGTCTCTTCAATATCATCATCTGTTGCGGGCAGACTGAAATCATCGCCCGCTATTTTAATATCACCGTCGTCGTTGCGCACTTAAATCCCACCAATCGATAAGCCATAAATGCCGATATTATCTTCAGCGATTCTGGCGATCTTTATAAGATAACAGTGCCTGAACATTTTCATCCGGCATAGATGTGCTTCCCAATGGTCTGGCGTGGGTGCTATACATGCCGTGAAAATCAGAGCCGCCTGTCATCAGCAGCTTGTGCTGAGCGGCGAGTGCCGAAAGCCGTGCGACATCCTCCTCGGTATGATTCGGATGCCAGACCTCGATTCCGTCAAGCCCCAGTGAAATCAGTTCCTCAATTGCGCCCTCGCTCTCATATAATGGCGGATGCGCCATAACAGCAATTCCGCCGGAGCTGTGTATGAGATCCATCACCTCATGAAAATCGGGGTATTCAGGTTCAATCAGAGCCGTGCCCTGGTCGGGGTCAAACAGCTTATAATACAATTCACCATAAATGGAATCGGCATAACCTGCATCCATCAGCGCATGCATGATGTGTTGCTTATATATATTTGTGCTTCCCGTGGCACACCGAACAATCATTTCAGGTGTGATGGGGTAATATCTCATGACCTTGCGAACCATAGCCATGGCAGCCTTTTTGCGGCTCTCTCCGATTCTGCGGCATAGCCCTTCAAGCCTATCAGGCGTTTCACAATCGTAGCACAAAAGATGAATCTTCTTGCCGCGCTGTGTATCCATGGTGGAAAACTCGACACCGTGAATCACCTTCACCTGCTGACGCTTTCCAATAATCACGGCTCTGGTAGCGCCGGCGATGGCATCATGATCCGTCACAGATATGGCGGAAAGGCCGCGGCGCTTTGCCATGGCTATAATTTCTTCTATTCCTACGGATCCATCTGATATTTTTGTATGACAATGTAAATCGGCCGTCACTGCTTCACCTCCCAGGCTTTCTTTTCCTTAACATTAGGCAATCCTGATACAATATACACTCTTACACCGCACACCTTTAAAAACTTTTAGAAAGCGCGCCTAATGCGCGCTCCATCCCTTAACTTATATCCAGCAATATATATAATTATACACCCGCTCACGGGGAAAGACAACCCCATTTTGAATGCTGTCAGGATTAGACACAATCATTGGAGATAATACAGAAAAAACCTCTATAAGGGAGAATACCGGCTCGCAACTAAATATGCACTGAATATTTTTTAGTATAACCCTCTCACTACCACCCTTAAAAGAGCAATCACTCTCTCCATCAGCTTCTATAGAATCTGAACCTTATCCCACTTGCGAATTTTGTAGAGAAATCCTATACAAGACGTATCAACGGGCAAAAGCTTATACATAAAAAGCGCCGCGGTAAAACCGCGGCTCTTCCCGTTGACGTTTAAATCTTCTGGGCTAATTCTTTGGCGCAGGCAGGGCAAACATTACGACCTTTGAAAACCGCGATATCGTCAGCGTCACCGCAGAAAATACAAGCTGGTTGATACTTTTTAAGGATAATTTTATTATCTTCAACAAAAATCTCCAGCGAATCGCCATTGTCAAGCTCCATTGTCCTCCTGAGCTCAACCGGTAGCACAATGCGGCCCAGATCGTCAATTCTTCTTACAACACCTGTGTATTTCATCTTTTTCCCCCATTTCCCGACAGCGTTTTTAGACACGTGTCGATAATTTAGACTTTCTATATGCAAGATTACCAAATAACCCATCTTTTGTCAACATCTCTAAAGTGAGAAAATTCGGTGTCATAAACGCTTTATATTTGTAATATATATCTATATATTGTGTGTAATGTGCGACAACGCCACGCCGGATACACAATTGGTAAGAATCATAGCCGTAATACAGGATGGTTTTAACATGCTTTTAAAAGGTTTTATCCCTTTCGGAAAAGAACAAAACTTCCGGCTTGGCGAAGAAGGATGGTCATAAGTATGTTAAACGTAATCTGGGTTGGAATCATGCTTATATCCATTGCAGCAGGAGCGGCAACCGGTAAACTGGAACAAGTAACCAACGCGCTGTTGGGGGGGGGCGAGCAGGCAATTACCCTTGCGCTCACCCTCGGTGGAGCAATGTGCCTTTGGGGAGGAGTCATGCGAATTGCCGAAAAAGGCGGTCTTACCGCTTTGCTTGCAAAGGTGCTGGCTCCCCTTATGCGGTTGCTGTTTCCGGGTCTTGATCCCTCCGGCGCCGCTTGCAGAGCCATATTAATGAATATGGCGGCCAACTTTCTGGGGCTCGGCAACGCGGCTACTCCCCTCGGTATCCGTGCCATGAATGAGCTGTCACAATTGAATCCCGAACCGCAATCAGCCTCTCGTCACATGATCACGTTTGTGGTGCTCAACACAGCATCTATTCAATTTTTGCCCACAACGGTAGCAACCCTGCGCCTGAAATACGGAGCAGAAAACCCTCTGAACATATTGCCGGCTGTATGGCTTACGTCGCTGGGCGCGGCAGCTGTTGCCATCGCTTTATCACACCTGTTCGCCCTGCCAAATAAAAAGCCCCAAAGGCAGGCATCGGCAAGCCGAAGAAAGGCAAAGGCATGAGTGGGGTAAAGCTGGTTTCGGTGTGGGCGGTGCCGGTGTTTGTGTCGCTGGTGCTTGTGGTCGGAGTTTCACGGCGTGTACAGGTTTTTGATGAGTTTCTTGCCGGTGCAGGAGACGGACTTCGTACCTGTGTAAGGGTTCTGCCCGCTCTAGTAGCGCTTATGACGGCAGTTTCTATGCTTCGTGCTTCAGGAATTATTGAGCTGCTGGTTGAAGGCATTGCCCCCGCAGCCGGGCTTTTGGGCATCCCCCCCGAAATCATCCCGCTTGCGCTGCTGAGACCGGTTTCGGGCAGCGGCGCACTTGCCATGCTTGAAAACATCTACGCAACATACGGAGCCGACAGCCTTGCAGGACGGGTTGCCAGTGTGCTGCAATCATCGACAGAAACAACATTTTACACCATAACCGTTTATTACGGTGCAGTTGGCGTCAGACGCACGCGCCACACCTTGGCTGCAGCGGCCGGCGGGGACGTAACCGGTATTGTGCTGTCGGCACTTGCTGTCAAGCTGTTGCTTGGCTGACAGCATATTGCGCATGTTTGATGCAGTCACAAACGCACTCACTTCTTTCTGAAATACAGCTTATGACGGAAGGACATCTTTAATGGAAACAACACTAAGCAGCTTAAAAATCGGCAAGCAGGCAGTCATTACCCATCTGGGCTGCAGCGGGCTTCTCAGACGGCGCATCATTGATATGGGTCTAACACCGGGTGCTTGGGTAACCGTTCTGCACCGTGCTCCGCTCGGGGACCCGCTTGAAATACGTGTCAGAGGCTATGAATTGAGCATCCGGCGAGCAGAAGCCGATACAATCATTGTGATTTCAGAGTAAAGGACGGGGGAGCGCAATGGGATTCGTATATGCCCTTGCCGGCAATCCTAATTGCGGAAAAACAACGCTTTTTAACGAATTAACAGGATCGCGCCAGCACGTCGGCAACTGGCCGGGTGTGACAGTCGATAAGAAAGTAGGATATATAAAGCCGAGGAGGGCCGGCATTGGTGTGGTGGATTTGCCGGGCCTTTATTCTTTGTCACCAAACTCGGGGGATGAACTGGCGGCGCGTAACTTCCTGATTGAGGGCAAGCCTGATTTAATTATAAATATTGTGGATGCAACCCACCTTGAACGCAACCTATTTTTGACGCTTCAGCTTGCCGAGCTGGGACGTCCCATGATAATTGCGCTGAATATGACCGACAGACTGCGCAGCATGGGAATGGAGATAGATATAAAGCAGCTTGAGCAACGGCTGAGTGTTGCGATTGTACCCATATCAGCCAGTCAAGGACAGGGAATCGATACACTTTTGAAAACAGCGTACAAAGCTGCTCAAGCCGCTAATGCAAGCGGGTGCATCAACGAATATTACCCTTCACCTCTTCTCGTGGCAATAAAACGTATTGAAGACGTGGCAGCGGTGTATTGCATCAAGGCAGGGATACCCAAACGCTGGGCAGCCGTCAGGCTTATGGACGGTGACCCGCAGATGGTACAACAGCTTAAGCTGACCCCAGAGGATAAATACCGTATCGAGAAAATAGCAGACAGCACCGCAGCTCGCTACGGAGAGCGCGACATAATCATAGCTGACCGAAAATACCGATTCATCAGCCGTATCTGTGCCGGGTGTATCAAACGCAATGCGCAGCCCCAATCCATTTCCAACCGAATCGACCGTGTTGTGACACACCGATTATTGGCGCTGCCTCTGTTCTTTTCTGTAATGACAGCCGTGTTTTACTTCACCTTCGGACCGCCGGGAGCNNCCTTTCGGAATGTATGATAAAGGCCATAGAGCAGCTTGCCCCGATGGTGGGTGCCGGTCTGAAGGGCATCCACGCGCAGGACTGGATGGTAAGTCTGGTCTGTGACGGCATTTTAAACGGAATCGGTTCTGTGGCGGGCTTTCTCCCCCAGCTCATGCTTCTATTTTTCTTTTTGTCTGTGTTGGNNAGCGGCTACATGGCGCGCGCCGCCTTTCTTGTGGACAGACTGTTGCGCCCAACCGGACTTTCGGGAAAATCCTTTGTTCCGATGTTGATGGGGTTTGGGTGTACCGTTTCGGGTGTGATGGCAGCACGCACACTCAGCACACAGCGTGACCGGAGAATGACCATCCTGCTAACGCCGTTCTTATCCTGTTCGGCAAAAATGCCGGTCTACGCGCTTGTTACGGCAGCATTCTTCCCCTCCGGGCAGGCCGCCTTTGTGGTTATATGCCTTTATGCCGCCGGCGTTTCGGCTGCTTTGATCTCAGCCCTGATTCTTCGTAAAACCGCCTTTAAAGGAGAACAGGCGCCATTTCTG
>DOWI01000282.1:2968-3544 GCA_003519645.1 Oscillospiraceae bacterium | reverse complement strand
TGACGGAGGCTAAAAGGGTCATCACGGAGGCCGCTTCTTTTAAGGGTGTTTCAGCTGTTATTTTCGAGGCCCCCTGCATTCAGGTTTCCAAGCCTGCTCCGTTGCTTGAGGTCGACATTGAAAAATGCACCGGCTGCAAACTGTGCATCAAGGAGCTGGGCTGTCCGGCCATGTCCATGGAAAACGGAAAAGCGGTCATTTCTCCGTCCATGTGCTACGGCTGTTCCATCTGTGCCCAGGTCTGTCCTTTTGATGCAATCGGAGGTGCGAAATGATCAATTGTATTTTAACCGGAGTTGGCGGCCAGGGAACCATTCTGGCTTCAAAATTAATAGCGGGTGCGGCCATGGAGAAGGGTCTGCAGGTTCGCACCGCGGAAACTATCGGAATGGCTCAGCGGGGAGGCAGTGTGGTCAGCCATGTACGCCTGGGAGAGGAAATTCATTCACCGCTGATCCCGGCACACACTGCCGATGTGATCATTGGTTTTGAACCTGCAGAGGCTGTCAGAACATTGCCTTACTTAAAAAAAGACGGCATGGTGATCGTCAGCAATAAAGCCATTAAACCGGTAAC
>DOWI01000282.1:2714-2920 GCA_003519645.1 Oscillospiraceae bacterium | reverse complement strand
ATGTGGCCCTGTTGGGGGTCGCAGCGACCAGCGGTATTTTAGGCATCAGTCTGGAAGAAATGGAAAGCATCATTCGGAATACCCTGCCTGAAAAATATATCAAGCTGAACCTTCATGCCCTGATTGAGGGGGCAAAGGTGATTTTGCCGTTCTAAAGGCTGTAGCGCCTGGAGTGATGTTTCATGCGCCCTCAAAAAAATCCGTCC
>DOWI01000282.1:0-2644 GCA_003519645.1 Oscillospiraceae bacterium | reverse complement strand
GGCTGTTGCTATTTTTGTCACATCTGTTCCTGTCCAGGCACTAAACCAAAATACTTCAAATCCAAAACCGGCAAATAATATTGTTTCTACGCTTGAACAACCAGAAGCTAAAATTATAAGAGAAGATACAACTAAACGTGATAAATTTGTCAAACATTTTTTGAAAGATGATTTTACATACGAAGCAGCCGTTTACCCAGTTGCGGTTCACTATAAGGAAAACGGTGTTTGGAAGGATATAGACAATTCTTTGATCGATTCTTTGAATGAATCCAATACTCCGGTTCTTGAAAATAAAGGGAATAGTATCAAGTTCAAATTTTCCAAGAATTCTTCTTCCAATAAGCTGGTAACCGTCAAAAAAGATAAATACAAGCTTTCCTGGAATTTAGTCGATGCGGTTAAATCAGATGCGGTTGTTGATTCAATAAATTCTGATGTTACTGACTCAACTGAGAAAGCTACTAAATTCAATCTTAAAAATTTATCCTCCTCTCTAACCTACAAAGGCATTCAAGATGGTATTGACCTCCAATATATCGTTTTCCCCGAAGAAATCAAAGAAAATATCATCCTTTCTAAAAATCCGGTTAATAAAAGTTTCACATTTGAGTTAGATGCAGGAAAATTGGATGGGAAGGTCAATGCGGACGGTTCTGTNNGGCATCAGAAGCGAAGCAATAGTTGTCACTCTCGAAAAGAAAAATAGTAAATATCTCATGACTATTACTCCCGATAAAGCCTGGCTTGAGAGTCCTGACAGAGCCTATCCCGTTATTATCGATCCCACTGTTACCACATCAAGTGATCCATTATCAATTTATGATACCCATGTGTCATTGAATTTCCCAACTGCTACAAACTATGCGGCAGATAGGCTTGTAGTCGGCAATAACAATGTACCCGGCGGTTCAGGCGTTAACCGTGCGTATATTCAATTTGTGCTTCCTTACTTGACATCAGCCGATATGGTTATTAATGCGGAGCTTAATCTGTATGCCCGCTCAAACAGTTCTACCCAGCAGGAAATCGATGCATATAAAGTAACTTCCTCCTGGGATCGCAAGACTATTAACTGGAATAATAAAGCCCCATACGACAATAGCGTAATCCATGACATTCAAATGGTCAAAAATACAGGCTGGTATACATGGAATATAACCACAATCGCAAAAGGTTGGTATACATCTGAAGCCAACAATGGTATTGTTTTGAAAAGCAATAATGAAAGCATCTTTGGATACAACGAATTTTATTCCAGCGATATAGATAGTTCTCTTGAGGGAGTAAGGCCATATTTAGCTATTTCATACGTTAATGCATCGGGCCTCGAGGATTACTGGACATATCATTCCTACGATACCGGACGTGCGGGTACAGCCTATGTAAATGACTATAACGGCAATTTTATTTTTACCCATAATGATATCTCAATGAATGGAAACAGGATGCCCATAACGCTTTTTCATATCTTCAACAACCATGAGATGGCTCGTAATGAAGGCTACGGCAACGGCTGGCGTTTAAATATGGCCCAAACCATCGATAAAGTGACCATTGGCGGTGTATTGTACTATGTTTACACTGATGGAGACGGAACAAAGCACTACTTTGATTCCGCAACCAAGAAAGATCAATCCGGCCTTGACCTGGAATTAATCGATAATGCAAACGGAATCTACATTATTAAGGATAAGGATTACAACCAATATACTTTCACCCCCGAAAACGGAAGCACCAGTTATTATCTCTCTGTAATTGAAGATGCAAATCATAACCTTCAATCCGTTTACTACAACGCCTCAAGACAGGTTATAGGAGTGAAGGATGGTGCTGGCCGATCAATTACCTTAGGCTATAACGCTGCTTCCGGTCTTTTGGAAACACTTACCGACCCTTCCGGCAGGGTTACCCGCTACGGATATACCGGAACCACACTTGATACCATTACCTACCCTGATGGCAAACAATCACATTATACTTATACGCCCAGCGGCAATATGACTTCTGCTGTTAATCATGACGGATACAAGACAGCAATTGAATATTATTCCAGCAAGCCTTACAGAGTAAGCCGCTTAAAAGAAACTCATACCGACGGTACTCTCGGGCAGGAAACAAATGTGTCTTATGGTGCACATACCGGCATTAATACCTTTACCGATGCCGGCGGAGCTGCCATTACCTATTTCTTTGACAACTATGGCAGAACAACCTCAATTGTTGATAACCTAGGTTATGTCTCCATGGCGAGCTATGGCATCGGGGATAAAACCTCGGATAAGAACAAGCTTTTGGCTTCAACCCAGATGCAGCAGCCGGTTATGAACCTTGCAAAGAATCCGGGAGCTGAAAGTGATAATGCCGATTGGAGTACCGTGGTATCCGGCGGATCAACAGGCTCAACATCAATAAGCACTGCGGAAAAGAATACAGGCAAGAAAAGCTTTGCAGTTGCAAAAACAAATAATTTGGGAATTCACTATTACCAGCAGCACTTTAACCTCCAAAAAGGATATAACTACGCCGTACAAGCCTATGTTAAAACCTCCGGTGTCACAATCGGCAATAATAAGGGAGCCAGCCTCTATGTCACCTATGTTGATAAAGATGGTAATTGGACAGGTCAAAAATCAAAAATCAT
>DOWI01000402.1 GCA_003519645.1 Oscillospiraceae bacterium | reverse complement strand
GCAAAATCATCAGCAAAATGCGGCTCCCAAAATGCAATGTGGCACATGCGGCCTATACCATATACGAGTACCTGCTTTGCACCTTTAGATTTAAGCAGGGCTATCTTTTCAGCATATAACGGCAAGTTCTCCTTTGTTGCAAAGTTGCGTTGGCTTTCAGGAACCGACAACTCACCAAGCGGCCCGTATAATGCATTTTCCATAGCATTCTGAAAAGCGGCGGGATCGCTTGCCGGCAGTGTATTTCCTTTTTCGTCACTCCATTCATCCATATTAAAGCCATGTACATGCTTACAGTCTATATTCCACTGTTTCAGGAAATATACTACCCACTTATACATACCCATCGGTCCAACAGGCAATATAAGTATCAATTCCTGGCCTGCTTCCTTCGTAAGCTTTATCTGCATAGCTATCTCATGCCCCATGTATACTCCGAATTCCTCCAGATTCTCACAGGGAACAGGTGCAAAGTCCGGATTCCAAAACGGCTGTTTTTCACCATAACTTGCAGGATTATTGGACACACACTTTTTTATACGTTCAATGTCCCAACCCTTTGGGAATACCTCTTCGAAGTACGATCCTTTAATAGTGCTTAACATATCCATAATAATACCTCCATTATTTAATAAAAAATATTTTTAACTATTCAAATATCATGCATCCATAATCTTTCGGCCAATGAAAAGTTGGTGTTTTATTAGTTATCGGATTCCATGATATATAGTGCGGCTGCTCTGTTTCATCTCCGCATTTTTGGCAATTTGCACGAATTTTTACACCGCTTTTTGGTGCAAAAGCTGGAAAATACATTCTTTTAAAGCTATATGGTATTCTGAAGCTTATTCCCCAGCCATCGGGTACGTCAAACGTAACANNCAAGGTCGTGCATGCCATGTCCAAAGCCGATGTACATAGCACCCAGCGGATTGAATTCAAAATTAAAATACCTGTCATCTCCCCATATCGGGCAGAAAAAGAATTCAAGGCAGCTGTCATTTGCTACCGGGTCAAGTAACCCTGTATATCGTTTTAAAATATTTTTTTCCTTCGCGGTCAACCTGACATATAATGCATCGTTATCGTAGCATATCTGTGCCTTAGCGCTGATCCCAGGGTCTGGAACCAATATGTAGCTGTCTATATTTAACGAATGTATATTTGGCCAGTCGGGCGCTATACCTTTTATCCTCGCAATCTTATATTCCTTCATAACATCCACCGTAAAATTCACCTTTGTCAAAAGCCCCTGCCCACAAAATGCTGAAGATTCACAGGCAGCTTATTAAGAACTTTCACCTCATTACCATATTTACCAAGAGTTTTTTCCACAAGCGCATAATTGAATCCCGGAATCACAACATCNNTTCCGAATCCGCGAACCGCGACGTCCAGCATTGTAACGATCTGATTTCCCAACGGTTCATTTGAGTTAAGTGTTATTGCACCATAGAATTCCTGGCACTCCGTGTAACCTGAATTATGTGTTCCCGTATATGGTTTCTGGCGCACAAAATCGATCTTTTTCCCGAGGCGTTTACACACCTCTGACTCATGAGCTGCGAAAAAATCAACGAGCGCCTGTTCCTGCAACCTGGCAGGTAAATTTTCCTTTGCGACACGTATATATGCTTCTAAACCGGTTTTGAACGCACTTTCAACGAAGTTGATCCAATACTTTTGGCTCTCAGTCAGTTTATCTTTGCTGTCAACGCATATCACTGTCGCGCGTTCGCAGGCAGTAAGTCCGTCTACCTTGGGAGCAACTCCGATATGCACATAATCGCCTTCGCAGATACGGCGGTTCAGTGCCTTTCCGATCAATGTACGGTTTGCCTCGCCCGATGTTACCATTAGATCAAACCCGTGATCTTCCACGCCGAGTTCAGAAGCGATGGCATATCCCCATTGCGCCACCTGGGTTTCATACATTCCGGGTTTCATAATGGAAAGCATGCCCTCCATCATGACATCTGCAATCAGGCTGGCCTGCTCAATCGCACGCATCTCGCTATCAGATTTTTCATATTTGATTTTGTAGTAGATTTTCTGTGCATCAAATACAGCATTTGAGCCTGCATAATCGCACAGAAACTCATAGATACTTAATGGCAGCACCNNATCCTTCGCGGTTTATACCCTACACACTCTTCAATCACATCTTCAACGCGCATGGCATCAACCGGATACTCTTCATCAGCCAGCTTAAGCATCTCAACCTTGGTAACCTTGCACCCACTGCGCGGAGCGAGCTGTTCGGCAACATATCCGCCTTCCAGGCCGGCCATAAGGTAGAATCCATTTTTCCCTATTATACCGGCCACCGGCTCAATGTTGATATTTGTGTTCCCTCCAAGGTAAGGCACATCACCGCAATAGTGTTCATCGCTATAAACTATTCCGCAGTCGAACCCTTGTTCTTCAATTGCTTTATATGTTGTGAGCTGACGCCTTGCAAACTCATCCTTGCCAATACGGAATTCCTTGTTCAAACCAGGCGCCCTGCTCAGAACGTCCGAAATGATATGAGCTTGTCTTTCCCAATCATTACGATTAAACATTTTTATCCCTCACTTGCTGTTTTCTAGTGATTGTTCTATAAGATGGATATATGGTGAAAATGACATCTTTGGTCTCGGATCAAGTGCGATGTATGTCTCTATGGACCGTCCATCCTTCATTCTGCGTTCTGATCTCGATGCAATCAGATCCCGGATGATCTCTCCCTGCGAGCGGTATTCCTTGATACACTCTGCTATAATGCCTTCAACCTCTTTAGATGCTATGATAATTCGATTAGCACGAATATTTGTGTCCCTTTTATGAACCATAGCGTCTTCGGGATCAAAATCAGCCCATACCGAATACTCCAAAACTGATTTGACACTGTGTGGTGTAGCGTGATCTACAAGCACTGGATCTCCCGCCTGCGGTATATTGTAGCATGCCATAATATGTGCTGCCAGATGATCGATGTGTTCATGATAGTGATTGGGAACCATTACCCGCGTAATACGATTATCACGAAGAAACCTAAGCATACGCGGCATATCACCCTGCTTATCCGCTGCTGTGGTCCAGCCTAGGTTACCTATAGCACTAAAATCACCAAAATTCATTCGGAAGATATGATCCCGTGGTATACCCATGCGAGCGTAACATGCTTCCGCTTCCTGTCTTCGAATATCCTCAATTGTTTCTTTTTCCGCCGCAGTACTGTAACCAGCATCTCCGCGGCAAAAAATGTAAACATAAACCTCCGCACCTGCCTGCCGCGCTGCGAGCATCCCATACCCGGCCCCGATAATAGCATCATCATCATGGGGACTCATGATACATACTCTTTCATCTTCATTCCAATCAGGAAACAAAATGTTGATATCATCTGATACTGTTTTTACTTCCGCATCATAATATTTGAAACCTAGCCTGTCTTTCATCTGGTCCTCTTTCCTGTTCGTCTCCCCGCATAAACTGCTAACCGTATATGTTTTCTGCAGGTCACTATAAACCTTATTTTAGTTATTAGCTAAGTTATTAGTATATAATTCTCCCAATATCATCGTTGCAAGAATATTGATATTCTCATCAAAGATATTAATATCAGCATCATAACCTTCGGCTAAGCGACCAATATGATTATGTTCATTAATCGCACGTGCCGGTGTCAGAGTCGTCATCTTCACAGCATCTGCGATAGGAATCTGAGCCTCCTTGTAAAGTGTCCGCACCAGTCGGTCGGTGGTGGCCACACTTCCCGCAAATGCCGCACGAGACTCAAGCATACATACCTGATCCTCAACCAGCAGATCCATGCCAAAGCCTTTAAATTNNACCGTCGGGAGCGCCTGAAAGCATTGCATCTGTCGTAGAATGCATCATTCCTGCACCCTTGATTTTATACATTAATCTCAGCAATGCGGGCGGAACATGCCTTCCATCACAAATTGCTTCAACTGTGACCTCATCGCTCAGCAAAGCGGTCTCGCAAATACCTACCTGCGGATAATAATAGCAGTTTGAAAGCATAGACTGTGCATTATAAATGTGTGTTATATGAGTGAATCCTGCATCAATTGCCCGCATTGTCATAGAATAATCGGCATCTGAATGTGCCATGGACATCAGAATACCCTGTGGAGCCAATCTTCGTGCCATATCTATTACACCGTCAACCTCCGGGGAAGCAGATACCCGGCGGACTATACCTGTATCAATTAGCTCCATGTATTCATGCGGGTCTGCGCCGTATAGAAACTCCGGATTCTGCGCACCTGCGCATTTCGGATTCATATAGTTTCCCTCCAGATGTCCGCCCAATATGCGAGCGCCATCATTTGGCCCTTCCATTGCTTTTTTGTAACATTTGAGGGCTGCAAGCACTTCATCATGTGATGATGATGCCGTAGTAGGCAAAAGAGAGGTCGTACCATGCTTGGCATGGTATCTTGTACCGCGGTACAGATCCTCTATGTTACCTGAAGAAAACGGAGCCCCAAATGCACCGTGTACATGGATATCAACAAAACCGGGACTGATATAATTCCCCTTAACGTCGATCA
>DOWI01000414.1 GCA_003519645.1 Oscillospiraceae bacterium | reverse complement strand
TGTGAACGGAAAATTATTTTATGTCAGCATATCGCACAGCGGAGGACTGGTTGTCGCCGCTGTTGCAGAGAACCCGGTCGGCGTTGATGTACAGCAGAATCCTGCATTGTCAAAACACCAGATGCTTCGCATCGCTTCAAAATTTCACGCTTCTGAGCAGGAGCATCTGAATTCATTGCCGGAGTCCCAATTGTCCGCGGAGTTCTGCCGATTGTGGGTATGTAAAGAAAGTGTGATGAAGCTCTGTGGGAAAGGGCTGTCTCTGCCGATATCGTCATTTCGCATTGTTGGCGATTCATGTATGTTGGACGGTAATCCGATCCGGTTAACCGTGCATCCCCTGCAGGACACATTTCTGGCAATCGCCGAGTGGAAGTAAGTTTATTTCACAGAGTAATATAGCAAAGATTCCGGAACCATACCATTCCGGAATCTTTTGTTTAGCTGAACTTATTACCCCATTCGGGAAGCCACTTTTTTTTATTATTTGCTACCGCGCTTACAATTTCCTCACCTGAACGAAAGGAATCAAATCTTCCCGCATTGATTTCTTTTATGACCATGCCTAAGAGCTTTTCATAATAGGACTCCGCGGTGATATTCGACGTGGTCTGCGTAAAGTGCTGCTGGTTTTCATTCATCGCCAGATTTTCATAAAGCGCTTTGACTTCCGATATTAGTTTTTCCCTATCGTGATTCATATCGCACCTGATTTCCTGTTTTTAATATCTTTCCCGATAAAACAGAATCTATACAGGTGATTGGCTTATATGCGCATTGTATTATAATAATTATTTATTGACAATCGATAAATTTGATGCTATCCTTTCCTCATTAATGATGACGCTCATTTATGAGAAAGGGTGTATCGGCAATGAAAAAAACGGAGATTAATTGCACGTTTGATTATGATGTGGCGGTTATCGGTGGCGGGCCGGCGGGGGCAACCTTTGCTCGGCTATGTGCTGATCGCCGTATTATTGTTCTGGATCAATTAAATTCGGATGCTGTGGATAAAAACGGGATGAAGCGCGGTAAATGCTGCGGGGGGCTGCTTGCGCCTGATGCACAAAGACAGCTTGCTCTGCAAGGGCTTACGCTACCCCGTGATATTTTGGTTGATCCGCAGATTTTTGCAGTTCGGACAATCGACCTTTCATCCGATGCGCCCGAAAGGTATTATCAGCGTTCCTATATCAATATAAGCAGGGCAAGGTTTGATGAATGGCTGCGCTCATTTTTACCGGCAGATGTTATGGTCAGGGGCGCAGCCGTGCAGTCCATCAGTCGGCTAGATCAAGAGGGGTATTCTATCATATATCGCAAGGAGGGCAGACAGCATAGTTTTACCGCGCGCTATGTTGTAGGTGCGGATGGCGGCTACTCCCTTGTTCGACGTACTTTTTTCCCGGATCGCAAGATTAGAAAATATGCTGCTGTGCAGGAATGGTATCAAGCAGAAAATCGCTCGCCGTTTTACGGTGCATTGTTTGATGCGGAGCTGACCGACTGTTACGGCTGGCTGATTTCCAAGGACAATTATATGGTGCTCGGCGGAGCATTTCCTCCCCAAGAAGCCATCAGACGGTTTGAAAAACTACGGAATAAGCTCCAAAAGCGGGGAATCACATTTGGTGCACCATTGAAGCGAGAGGGATGCATGGTGTGCCGCCCGAACAGCGCAAAGTCTGTTTTGACAGGTAGGGAAGGTGCGTTCCTTGTTGGTGAGGCAGCAGGATTTATTAGCCCCAGCTCGCTTGAGGGAATCAGCTGGGCACTCGAAAGCGGTGCTTTGCTTGCAGGCGCTATGATGGGGAGTCCGAAAGATATTCATTCCCGCTATCACTCCGCAACGCGTCCTATGCGAAATCGGCTGATGGGTAAGCTGCTCAAATCCCCGTTTTTGTATACGCCATTGATACGCCGTATAATTTTAAGAACCGGGGTTATGAGTTTGCCGATAATGTAGAGGCACTAATGTAGAGGCACTTAAGATTGACCGCTGGATCGATGAAAGATATGATTTTTATCCCCTCTATGTTATATTAAAAAATGCGTTTCCGGTTTATGGAGACGCATTTTTAAAATATTTACAGTTTTATTGTTAAATCAGCAGGGCATTTTGCATTTTGGCGGCCATCAGGGTGTTTTTAAGCAGCATGGCCCTGGTCATTGGACCTACGCCGCCAGGGACGGGTGTGATATATCCCGCAACTTTTTGGACAGCCTCGGTGTCGACGTCGCCGCAAAGCTTGCCGTTTTCGTCACGATTCATCCCCACGTCAATCACAACCGCACCGGGCTTTACCATATCGGCAGTAACAAACTTTGCCTTGCCGACTGCCGCAACAAGAATATCTGCACCAAGGCAGATTTCCTTAAGGTTCTTTGTTCTGGAATGGCAGATGGTAACCGTGCCGTTTTCATGAAGCAGCAGCATGGCCATTGGTTTGCCGACAATATTGCTACGGCCGATTACCACACAACTTTTCCCCTCTGCCTTGATACCCGCACTGTGGATCATTTCCATCACGCCTGCGGGTGTGCAGGGAAGAAAGGTATAGTCACCGATCATAATTTGCCCGACATTTGAGGGGTGGAAGGCGTCGACATCCTTGCTTGGCGATATTGCCGCAATCACCGCTTTATCATCAATATGTGCAGGAAGCGGCAGCTGGCAAAGGATACCGTTGATATCGCTGCGGTTATTCAGGCTGGATACCAACGCCAGCAGCTCATCCTGAGGCGTGTCGGCGGGCAGGGCGATTTCCTCAGAATAAATCCCCACATCCGAGCAATCCTTTTTCTTGTTATTGACATAAACCCGGGAAGCCGGATCATCTCCAACAATAATCACTGCAAGTCCGGGTACCATTCCTTTGGACTTGAGATGCGCTACTTCTTTTGCTACGTCTTCCCGCACGCGGGCTGCCAATATTTTTCCGTCAATTATGTTTGCAATATTTGCCATGAATGTACTCCTCTCAAGATTGGCTGGATATATGGATATTGAACGCTGTCCTCAGCGTTCCTAACTTTTCGGCGTTATAAAGATTGGTTCTCTGAAGAATCTTCGGAATCCTCTGCGTTTTCGCCGCTGTCATCCGAAACCTCAGCAGGCTTCTCGGTAACCATCTCAACGGTATTGGTGGGAGCCTCTGCCTTAATCAAATCATTTGCTGGCTCACTGGTTATGCTATCTTCTGCCGTATTGTCATCTACAGATTTCTCTGTGCTATCCCCATCCCCTGAATCTCCCATATCCGACAATTCTTCTTGAGCTTCATCCCCTGATGCTTCGGTGGTGACAGGTATGCCTCCATCGGCAGGAGCTTCATCAAACAGATCTACAGGCAGCGAATTGTGATGCGCCCGCAGAAGGAAATACAAGACCACTCCGCCTAAAACAGACAAACCGGCTACCACCATAGACACACGCATGGTTGCACCCAACATCAGGCTGTCGGTGCGGAGACTTTCGATCATGAAACGTCCGAGGCCGTACCACATGATGTATGATGCAAAAATCTGGCCTTTAAACTTATATGCCTTTTTGGATAGGAAATGTAGCAGCAAAAATCCGGCAAAACACCAGAGGGACTCATAAAGAAAGGTGGGGTGAACCGGCTGTGTGGGGTCGAATCCATATCCGTTTAATCCCCTTTGAATGATTGAACCCGTCATTCCCCACGGAAGATTGGTGTTGCTGCCGAAGGCTTCCTGATTGAAGAAATTGCCCCAGCGTCCGATTGATTGTCCAATCAAAAAGCCGATGGACGCGATATCAAACACTGCAAGGGTGTTTACCTTCCTGACACGGCACATCCATATTGCGGTGATAAACGCAAATATAATACCGCCGTATATGGCTAGGCCTCCGTTCCAGACCTGCAGAATCTTAACCGGGTTTTCAAAAAAATCGGCGCGATCCTCGGAAAACAGTACATAGTACAGTCGTGCGCCTATAAATGCAAAGAGGGCGGAAACCAGTGTAACATCGATCAAACGATCGGGGTCAATGTCAAACTGCTTGGCGCGTCGCAGGGCGTAAATTACGGCCAGCAGAAACCCGACAGCAATCAAAAGCCCGTACCATC
>DOWI01000190.1 GCA_003519645.1 Oscillospiraceae bacterium | reverse complement strand
CAGCAGGCATTTGGTGGCCGATTGCAATCAGACCGTCGCATCCGGAGTTCTGGATTTGTGTGATCAAGGGTGTGAAATTTTTCTCATCAACTACGAAGCCAAAGAGATTTTTCTCAGGAACTTCAATTCCGAGGTTCTTTAAAGCTGCAAGTGTCTGATCTTTAAGGCCTGTGCCAAAGCTTTCTGTTGAATAGAGAATAGCGGGATTTTTCATGCCCAGGTTCTCGGTAGCAGCTTTTGCAAGCAGAATACCGGACTGGTCGTCAGTCATACGAGCCTGCCAGATGTAAGGATTGTTTTCTTTTGGAATATTAGCAGAAGATCCGCCGGCAAACATGGTGATTTTCTTCTCCAATACAACAGGAGATGCAGCGATGCAGTTGCCGGAGTAGGTTGAACCAAAGAATGCNNGGACGCCTGAAGGTTATCAACTTCATCCTCGAAAACGAGCTTCAGCTCTTTACCCAAAATTCCACCGTTTTCGTTGATTTCTTTCGCAGCCATTTCAGCGCCGTTCTTAACATATTCACCAACCATTTTATTGGTTCCGGTGATCGGAGCAACAACGCCAAAGGTTACTGAACCATCGAGTGTCTGAGAGTTGCCGCCGCTTGCGGAAGGTGCTGCTGAGGAAGCTCCGGGTGTTTGNNAACAGCCTGCCACAACAAGCATTACGGCTACTAAGATCAATGCAATGAATCTAGTTTTTCTCATTTTTCTCTTCCTTTCTTAATGTGCAGTTTTACACTGTTTGTAATTAGCATTGCTGATTTACAAAATTTAGAGAAATTACATTGGATAATACGACGTCGTACATATTATGTTAGCATCATACAGAAATGATGTCAATATTAATATGAATTTTATACAAGATCACTATATTGTATTTAAAAATTTGTCTAAAAAGCTCAAAAAAGCTTAAAATTGAGCGCAATTAATAGAAGTCTATCAATGGCGTTGAATAAAAATGGAATCAGAATTTGTCAGACTGCTTTATATCAGAATCAAATTTATTTTTTATTTCCTCTAAATTCCGCCTATTGTATATCAGATGCTTGTGCATCGCGTCGCTTGCTTTATTGGTATTATGCTTTGCGATAGCATCGATAATCTCACGGTGAACATAAATTGCATTCATGCGTTCCGAATGACGCGGAAAGGTATTATATATGGAGATACCCGAGGTGATAATTGGAATCAGGTTCGGCATTACCAGGTTGCGTGTGCTCTGGGCAATGCAGGTATGCAGCTCAATATCGATATCGCTGTAATCAATATTTTCAGTGGCCAGACGTTCAACTTCGGCACTGAGCTCCTGCATTCTCTGGATTTCGCATTCCTGGGCATACTGTGCTGCAAAGGCCGCGATTTGCGGTTCTAAGATCAGCCGGATCTCAATGAGGTCCGATGCTAGTTTATACTTATCCCTAAAAAAGGCAAGTCCAAGGGGATCAGATGCGACACCGGGCTTTTCAGTAACAAAAGTTCCTTTTCCCCGGCGAATTTCGAGCACATTTCGTGAAACCAAAAGCTTAACAGCCTCTCTGACTGTTCCCCTGCCCACATGAAGTTTTCCTGCCAGTTCAAATTCATTAGGCAGCTTTTCGCCGCAGGTGAGGTTCTGGTCTATAATCAGCTGCAAAACAGAATCCGCAACTCTTTCGGCCAATGATCCTTCATTTCCGACAACTGCTTCAAACATTCCGAACACCAACTCCATTTTTTAGTTATACGACGTAATACGTATTATGTATTATTCATTCTAACAAATAATTAAATAAATAACAAGAGGAACGCAAGCTAAATTGCTAAAAACTTTAGAAAACCAGCACCCGGCTTCATCTATTTTACATAAAAAATAAATGCTTGAAAATCTCCATACGTCTATCCCTATCAAAAAGGTCGAAAAACGTATAATACTGTCAAATATTATATTAGCAGATAAATTGGCAATTGACAATAAATGAACAGGGTCCCATTAAAAAATCTGCCGCCGATGTTCTGCTAAGATTCCCGCTTTTAAGATCAGCCCAGCGGCAGAATAATGATTTCCAGCATCCCGAGACCGTCTTCCACAATAACACTCATGGTGATTTGAAGCTTTGCTTTGCTGTTGGTGTAAACAATAACGGTATTTCCGTCGTCATTTTTTAAACCGGATAAATCTGAAAGAGTAAATCCCCAATCCAGAAGCAAGTCGCTGTAATCCAATACAACCTGACCCTCCGGATCCACCGCCAGGATATCATAGGCTAAATAATCGTAATACAGGCCCTTTTCATCGTATGTGCCATAGGCATAATACCCGACTCCGGCATATTTTCCAAAATCCGGAACCCCTTGGGCTTCCTGGTAGCCCACAATGCTTACAGGCAATTTTGCAGTATCATCGGTTATCAGTATTTCCAGATAGGCTTGACCTTCCACAATGACTTCATCCATATAAACACTTTTGCGGAGTTCTGAGTTGGAATATCTGTACCCCGTATTGCCGTCACTGTTAGTATAGTAATACATATAAGAGAACCCTCTGTCAATGAGCAGGCCGCTGTATTGATCCATGCATTGATCCACCGACCGCTTCCCGGTGATTTCTTTCACGGGGTAATCGTAAAAAACGGAGCCGTTCTCTAAAGCATCATGATATTTCTCCTTAATTCCAAAATAAGCTCCAAAGTCCGGCACGTCGGAAACATCCGGGTATTCTGCAACCGAAGAAACAGTGCCTTTATATTCCCCTTCATAGATTTTTGCATAGGGAATCCCTTTTGTAGTTAAATCAAGGTCCATAATGGTATCAAGAGGCACCGCCAAATTTACATTCTGCCCCGACAGCGATACCGCCGACGTAATTCCGATGGCCTCTCCATACTCATTTAATAATGCGCCGCCGCTGCTTCCGGTTGAAATGGGCGCGGAAATCTGGATAAAGGGCAGGCTGTCTTCGCTTAAAGTACGGCTCCGGTTGCTTACAATGCCGTCGGTAATAGAATTTTGAAGACCGAGGGGGCTTCCGATGGCATACACTACATCTCCATTGCTGACCGTTGATGAATCCATCATGGACAGGTAGGGAAATGCTTTTATAAAGTTTCCGGATAAAGCCTCCCTGGAAACTCTGACAACAGCGATATCCCTGTCCGCGTTATAATAGATGACATCCTCAATTCTGTATTCCGAGCCGTCGGTCGTTGTGGCGATGGCGGCTTTGGTCCGGTCAATGACATGGTAATTTGTTACCGCGACCCCCTCTGCAGAGATGAAAAACCCGCTGCCGGAGGCTATGGGCGCGGCCTCCTCAAGCCCTGTATCGGTATTGTAAACCTCGATGTAAAAGACAGCCGGAGAAGCTTTTCCAGCCACTTGTTTTGCGGTTAAGGAAGCCCTGTGCAATAAACCGGATAACCCCGCGGCTTCAACGCGGTCGCTTTGCACGGCACCGCTTGCCAGTAAAGAAGACAGCAGCGTGATATCGCTTCCCTTTTTAACCTGGGAAAGGGCATCACACGAAATAACGGCGATATCGCCCCTGCTGAAATGAGATGTTCCA
>DOWI01000058.1 GCA_003519645.1 Oscillospiraceae bacterium | reverse complement strand
AATCACAACGGTTATAACAAACCTTGCAGTAATTATGTGATGGACACTAAGCTTAGAGAACATTTGAAAAAATTATTAGGCACGGAAAACAGTTAAGTGCTGATATTGCGTAATGTAAAAACCATACGTACGAAAGAGGGTGAATAAGTGGCAGATAGGCGAATGTTCGCAAAAACAATAATTGATAGTGACGCCTTTTTAGATATGCCGAGTAGTACNNAGGCATGAGGGCTGATGATGAGGGTTTTATCAATAATGCAAAGAAAATACAGCGTGTCGTTGGGGCTAGTGATGATGATTTAAAACTACTTATAGCAAAGAGGTTTGTAATACCGTTTGAAACCGGAATCATCGTCATAAAGCACTGGAAGATACATAACTACATTAGAAAAGACAGGCTGAAAGAAACTGTATACCAAGCTGAAAAAGCCTTATTAAGCGAAAAAGAAAACGGTTCGTACACAATTTGTCAACCAACTGTCAACCAACTGTCAACCGAATGTCAGCATAGGTTAGGTAAGGATAGGTTANNCAAGCCGCAAAAATTCAAACCGCCTAATCTTGAAGAAGTAACCGCTTATTGCAAAGAACGCAACAACTCTGTAAATCCTCAGCAATTCATAGATCATTACACCGCCAACGGTTGGTACCGGGGAAAAACGAAGATCAAGGATTGGCGGGCCTGTGTACGGACCTGGGAGAAGAATACAAGGCAACAAGGCAAGGCTGATGTATTCGACGAAGCACGGAAGATATTGGAGGCAGAACAAAATGACGGTCAATGAAACTCTTACACTCATTGAAATATTAGCTGCTACATATCCAAATCAGCGGNNGCAAGCCGTCAAGACAGCTAAAGTATGGGCAAGCCTTATGCCGGATATCCCGGCAAAAGTAGCGGTAGCGGCAGTTCAAAAGCATTGTATGCTCAATAAGTTTCCTCCAACTCCGGCAGAGATCAGGGCGGCAGCAGTAAGCGTGACAAATCCAAAAGGCATACCGGATGCGGCCGAAGCATGGGGCGAAGTGGTCCGGGCAGTCAGAAATTTTGGTTATTACCGGGAAGAAGAAGCACTCGCCAGCTTACCTCCTCTTGTTGCAAAGGTGACACGCTCAATTGGGTGGAAAGATATATGTCTATCCGAAGAACCGGACGTTTTAAGGGGACAATTTAGAATGGCATACAACCAATACCAAGAGAGAGAGAAAGAACAACTATTTTTACCGGAATCATTTAAAGAAAAAATAGCTCAGTTAAGTGAGGACATGAAACTTATTGAATAAACCCAACGCCATGACCCGGCGGCATACGGCGAGCGTGGATAGGCACATTATAGGCGTGCTGATATATAACGAAATCAAGCTAATACACGGGCTTGATGGGATTGGCGGGGATGCCGACCCGCAACTTTTTGAAAGGAGAATGGGAATTAATGATAAAGCTCTTTGACAACTGGTACATAGATGCATCTGATTTATGTTATCAACTTAAAGAAAAAGGAAAACCCGATAAGAACGGCAACGATGTTTTCAGCACAGAGGGATATTACAGCGACATTGCAGGAGTGTTGAAAGGATTAAGAAGAAAGCTTCTCCGGCAACAAATACAAGACGGCAATATAACCACTTTGGATGACTACATAAAGGTGTTAAGGGCACAAGATGACTTATTTCAAACAATGTTGAAAGTATTGGAGGATTGATTATATGAACGCAGTATGTCTTATCGGAAGAATAACAAGGGACTTAGAACTGCGATATTCGCAAAGCAATGTAGCAATGTGTAAATTCTCGGTTGCTGTAAACCGCAAAACAAAGGAAAAGGAAGCTGACTTCATAAACTGCATTGCATTTGGGAAAACTGCCGAATTCGTTAATTCTTACTTTGGTAAGGGCCGAGCAATTGCCATTACAGGCCGTATCCAGACAGGCAGCTACATCAACAAGGAAGGCAACAAGATATACACGACAGATGTTATCTGTGACAGCGTGGATTTTGCAGACAGCAAGAGAGAATCCGGGCAAACACAACAAGCTCCACAGGCACAAGAGATTCCAAATGACAGCATTTATAATCTAGGCGAAGATGATGAAGATTTACCGTTTTAAAGGAGATTACCATGTACGAATTTGATAGTTACATAAGAGGCACGAGCTACAAGATATCTCCAAATAATTTATATGTGAGAACTCAGGGGACAAAAGGGATATGTCTACCTTGGGGCAAATTATTGCAGTGGATTGATGAGCTCTGGGATATGTACGACAGCAGGAAAACGATAAAAAGCAGCATTTTTGGTGAGCAATATTACTTGTACGAGTATGGATTATGCTTGCCTAGTAAATTTTCAGTTCAGTGGAAGAAACTAATGAAATTTACTGACGAGCTGTGGGAGGTGTGGGACTATTACCAAACTTATTATACCCGGCGAACTGGTTGACCTAAATACATACATCAACGCAGAACGTTCAAATCGGTACCAAGGTGCAAAGATTAAGCGAGAAATGACAGATTATATTACCCTACTTGCTAAACGCCTTAAAACGGAAATTAGAACGCCCGTTCGCATAACATATCGTTGGTACTGCAAAGACAAACGCAAAGATAAGGACAATGTGGCATTTGCTAAGAAGTTTATCCAAGACGGGTTAGTAAGTGCAGGTGTACTAAAAAATGACGGATGGAACGACATTGATAAATTCGCAGATGAATTTTACATAGACCGTGAAAACCCCAGGGTAGAGGTTGAAATAACGGAGGTTGCCCATGGATAAAGATAGTCTCCTGCAAGAGTACATAGAGCGGCACGAAAACGACACCTGCGATTGTGACGAGGACAACAAGCAACTTTGTATCGGAGGCCAGTACATAAACGGGCTTATTACCGTAGAGGAAGTATTTGAAGAGTGGGATTGATGCAGATACCGGAATTAATGTGAAGGAGTGAGCACATGAAAATTGAAAGAAAAGTTACAAAAACAGAAATAGAATCAGAAGCAGAAATTGCTAACTATTCAGCAGATGAAATTAAAAAACTAATAATGCAAGACTTAGAAAAACAAGGATATAAAGCAGATTCATCAGATATTAAATTTAGCACAGATTGGCATTATGAAACTGACGAGTGGGGAATGAATCGTTTCGTAAAAACTAATTTTTTCGGAGCAAGAGTAAAGGTAAGATAGCTCGTATTATAAAAATACTGCGGTGGCGGAACAGGTAGACGCTATAGTGGTCTGTAGGACTTGCCTATACAAATGGAAGTAGTCTATGTAGGGTGCAAATCCCTACCCGCAGTTTTAAAAAAATTAGGTGATTATATGACGGAACTATGCAATACCTGCCTTGGCTGCCAGCAGATGGAGCGAGAGGACTTCAACGGTG
>DOWI01000171.1 GCA_003519645.1 Oscillospiraceae bacterium | reverse complement strand
TTCGGGGCTTTCCTTTTCTAGGAAGTTTGATGAAGGCTGACGAAATTTGATAAAATAACATCCGTAATAGAAATAGCTTATTTACAATGATTATGTCATATCTATGATTATTTTGTTGTAATTGTATGGAATATGCGATATAATAGAATAAATGTATCGTGAGGTGATATGCGTGGCTGTCAGTTACAATAAGCTTTGGAAAATGCTCATAGACAAGCACATGAAAAAGAAAGATTTACAGCTTGCTGCTGACGTGAGCGCCAGCCTGGTAACAAAAATGNNAAAAATGGGCCGCAACGAACCGGTTACAACAACAGTATTGATGAGAATATGCAATGCCTTGCATTGCGATATTGGTGACATCATGGAGATCGTCCCTGAGGACAGCAAAGCCGCAAAATAAGTTGCCTCAGGTTATGCTGAAATGAAAGGAGCTGTGCATATGGCGCGTTTGGAAGATATTACTGTTGGTAGCAAAGTAACCGGTCTTGCAAACAAAGAAGCAGTGACAGTAGTTGCCGTACAATGGTATGGCACAGGCGTCCTTGAAGTCACCTTTAAGAATGACAAAGGACATTTATCCAATCAGCTTCTATACAAAGAAAATTTGAACAGCATCAAAATACTTGACAGCAAGTTGCCATGGAACTTTGATGCAGACGGCAATTCGATGCGTCTGGTCTCCGAAGCGTACCGAATCAACCTCGCACATATNNCACCTCTATGATTGAACCGCTGCCACATCAGATTTCAGCTGTCTATCAGGAAATGCTGCCTCGCGTTCCGCTTCGTTATATTCTTGCTGACGACCCTGGTGCTGGCAAAACAATTATGGCTGGCCTATACATAAAAGAGTTGATTATCCGCGGTGATCTGAAGCGGTGTCTTATTGTTTCCCCAGGAAATTTGGCTGAGCAGTGGCAGGACGAATTGTATCACAAATTCAATCTGCGCTTTGACATCCTCACAAATGACCGGATCGAATCCGCTTTCAGCGGCAATGTTTTTGCTGAGACAAACTTTTGTATTGCACGGCTTGATAAACTTTCCCGGAATGAAGGTTTACAGGAGAAATTAGAGGTCACCGACTGGGACCTTATTGTCGTTGATGAGGCCCACAAAATGTCTGCTACGGTCTGGGGAGGAGAGATCAAGTACACCCGAAGGTTTATGCTTGGCCGTCTGCTTTCCAGAATTACCCGTAACTTCCTGCTGCTGACCGCAACGCCACATAACGGGAAAGATGACGATTTTCAGCTTTTCCTGTCTCTTGTCGATCCGGATCGCTTCGAAGGCGTCATTCGCACCAGCAATCAGGCCATAGATGTGTCCGATGTTATGCGCAGATTGATTAAAGAAGATCTTCTTAAGTTTGACGGGACACCGCTTTTCCCGGAACGTCGTGCCTATACGGTCAACTATGACCTTTCACCCCGTGAAGCTGCGTTGTACGATTCAGTTACTACCTATGTGGAAGAGGAATTTAATCGTGCTGATAAACTGACAAACGACCGGAGAAACACGGTCGGCTTTGCCCTGACTATTTTGCAGAGACGGCTCGCTTNNTGCTGAAGAAAAGCTCGGTAAACACGCGGACGAATACAAATCAAACGTCGATTTACCCGAAGATTATGATGAAGATGATTTGAGCGCCAGTGAGTTGGAACAAACCGAAGAGAGTGTGACGGATCAAGCATCTGCTGCAACAACGATTAGTGAACTGGAAGCGGAAATTAAAATTCTTCGGAACCTTGAACGTATGGCGAATGACGTGCGCATCAGTGGTGAAGACCGCAAGTGGGATGAACTTTCCAAGCTGCTGCAGGATAACTGTAATATGTTTAGCCCGGATGGGCAGTGCGAGAAACTCATCATCTTCACGGAACACAAAGATACCCTGCACTATCTGACCGACAAGATTCGTTCGTTGTTTGGCCGCGATGAGGCTGTTGTGACCATACACGGCGGGATGCTCAGAGAGGAACGACGGAAAGTTGAGGAATCGTTCAAGCAGGACAGAAACGTCCGCATTTTGATAGCAACCGACGCCGCTGGTGAGGGAATCAACCTTCAGCGGGCGCACCTAATGATAAACTACGACCTCCCTTGGAACCCCAACCGGATCGAACAGCGGTTTGGCCGTATCCATCGTATCGGGCAGACGGAAATCTGTTATCTCTGGAACCTTGTTTCAAAAGAGACCCGCGAGGGTGCGGTATTTCAGCGGCTGTTCCAGAAGCTTGAAGAAGAACGTGCGGCGCTCGGTGGGAAGGTTTTTGACATTCTTGGCAAGGTGTCTTTTGACAACCGGCCTTTACGCGATCTGCTCATTGAAGCTGTGCGCTATGGGAATGATCCTGAAGTACGCGCACGCCTCTGGCAAGTCGTAGACCGCTCTATGGATCAAAGCGCACTGCGCGATCTTCTGGATAAACGCGCTCTGACGGAAGATACCATGGATATTTCCAAAGTTATGGCTATTCGTGAAGACATGGAACGGATCGAAGCACATAAATTGCAGCCACATTTCATTGAGGCGTTCTTTGTGGAGGCTTTCCGCAGCCTTGGCGGAAAGATAAGCCCCCGTGAAACAGGCTGTTATGAGATAACCTTTGTTCCCTTTGCCATCCGCAACCGTGATATGCAGATCGGTTTCGGAGAACCGGTACTGAACAGCTATGAGCGCATTTGCTTTGATAAGGAATATTGCAACCTGCCCGGCCAGGTACCCGCTTCACTGGTATGCCCCGGTCATACGCTGCTGGAAGCGACCATTGATCTGGTTCGTGAACGCAATGCGGCTGTGCTGAAACGCGGCACGATTTTCGTTGACGACAGTGACTTTGGCATGGATGCACGTCTGCTGTTCTATATTGAAGATTCTATTCAGGATGGAGTCATCCTGCAAAACGGATCAAAGCGCGTTATCTCGAAAAACGTTCATTTCGT
>DOWI01000141.1:11134-25785 GCA_003519645.1 Oscillospiraceae bacterium | reverse complement strand
GGGCGTTTTTCAATGATTTTGCGAAAGGTCAATAGTAAAGAAAACATAGACATATGCAGTAATGGCAGTAGAGTGAAAAACATGGTTAATTTCAACATATATATTGCATTTTATAATAAAAGTAAGTATAATAAGATTAATACTATCTTATCGGAGGTAAATTATGAAAAGCTATTGGATATGGAATTATGGAGATTATGAGATATTTCATTCAAATCGTGTTAATGCACGCAGACAGGAATTTGGAGTTGATTATCCTGTTTTGTGGAAATACTATGATGTTGACAGAAATGTAAAATTCTACGCAGAAATCGAAACAGAAACAGATGGAAATATCAAACTTTTTTTAAACGGCAAGGGATATATATTAGTTGACGGGCAACGGTATGGAGCTGAAATGATTATATTACTGAAAAAAGGAAAGCATACACTTCAAATATCCGTTGTGAACCTTACAGGACTTCCGGCAGCATATATAGAAAGTGATGTATGCTCAACAAATAAGGAATGGTACACATTAGAAAATGGTGCAAAAAAGCAAGTAGGCTGTGATATTCATTATGATTGCTACGAAAAAAATCCTGAAGTTTTTCCGTTTGCGTATGAAAAAAAGTATCCTGTATTAATAAAAAAACAGGATAAAAGTATTTTATATGATTTCAAAAAAGAGATTTTCGGATTTTTATATATAAATTGTGTTAAAGAATATGAGAATATCCATGTAAGCTATGGCGAATCTTTAGAAGAAGCATTAGATGTTGAAAACTCAATACTATTTGAAGATATATCAGGTGAAAGCGGCTATAAGCTAAGACAAAGGGCATTTAGGTACATATATTTAACAGGTACAGAAAATCCAAATGTTTATGCGGAGCTTGAGTATTTACCTATTGAGTATAAGGGCAGCTTTAGGTGTGATGATGAGGATGTAAACAAAATTTGGGATATGTGTGCATATACATTACATCTTAATATGCGTGAAGTATTAACTGAAGCAATAAAACGAGATAGATGGCTTTGGGGCGGAGATGCGTATCAAGCCTTTAAATTTAATAATTATTTATTCTTTGACAAAGAAATAGTACGCCGGTCCACTATTGCTTTGCGCGGCAAAGAGCCATTTAATGAGCATATAAATACTATTACGGATTACAGCTTGTATTGGGTTATAGGTTTACATGAGTATTACGTTACATACGGAGATATTGAGTTCATAAAGAATATTTATGACAAGGCTGTTTCGTTGATGGAATTTTGTGCAACACGCGAAGATGAAAAAGGCTTTATTGTCCAAAAGAATAATGACTGGATATTTATTGATTGGTCTGAGATAGATAAGGATGGTGCGGTTTGTGCGGAACAAATGCTATATATTGCTGCAAATCAAACAATGGTCGAGTTGTCAAAACTTGCGGGAGCAAATCCTGACGTCTACGAGAAAAAAAGTAATAAGCTAATAGAAATGACTAATAAGCTTTTTTGGAATGAGGAAAAAGGAGCATATATTGACTGCTATGAATCCGGAAAAAATCATATCTCCCGACACGCAAATATATTTGCGATTTTATATGGAATTGCAAGCGAAGAGCAAAAAAATAAAATTATTGAAAATGTGTTGGGAAACAATGAAATCACAAAGATAACAACGCCATATTTTGAGGGCTTTGAGCTTGATGTTATGGGAAAAATCGGACGGTTTGATTACATCGAAAATATGATAAAAACATATTGGAAGGGTATGCTTGATTTAGGTGCGACAACAGTATGGGAAGAATATAATCCAAGCTTGAGCGGAACACAGCACTATGAGATGTATGGCAATAAATATGGAAAGTCCTTGTGTCATGCATGGGGAGCATCTCCTATATATCTTCTCGGGAAATATTACCTTGGTGTTAAGCCTACATCAAGCGGATATGAGACATTTGAGGTTAAACCTTATTTGGGTGGTTTTAAATTCATAGATGGTGTTGTACCTATTAAAGACGGAAGTGTAAGCGTGAAAATGTCTAAAGATAAATTAAGCGTTATAGCGAATAGAAGCGGTGGAAAACTTGTTTGGGAAGATAAGTCGTATGAATTGGAAGCTAATAAAGAATTTAATATGAACATTTAAACCGTTCGGATATTCCTTGAACAAACACCTAAAAAAGGTGACATCAGCATAAGTCTATGTAAAAATTACAGTAACAAACAGCCTTGCTACAACAGGATTTGGACGAAAAAGCTCACAGGTACAAAATATGGAAAATCCTCATGGGATCTATTTCGTACATGAAAGCCAGAAATTGTGGGGCTGTAAAAAAAGTCCCTAAAACAGACAAAGATCTCATTTGTTGGGATCTTTGTTTCGTTTTAGGAAAAATCTTTTATTTTTGGGTACAGCAAACAAAAGCAAGCAAGGGGCAATCCCTCATTTTGTGTAAACCTCAAATTTGGCTCCAAAATGATAATATAATCTAAGTAAATTTTCTGGGCTGAAAGCCGGATTTAGGCTTTCAGCCCTTAGCTATACTATAGCATAAAATTATCGGCATGTCAAGGGCGCCCTCGTAAGAGGGCGTTCATTTTACCCTTGATTTGGCGGCAATTTTATGCTACTGCGGCAGTCTGTCAGCAAAAAATATCTCAAGCTGTGAGTGAATTTGCCCCCAGTCCTTGCGCTTGCCTGTCCACTTTTTCGTAATGTCTATCATGGCAAGATAGAGCATTTTCAAAAGGCTGTCGTCCGTCGGAAATACGCTTTTGTTTTTTGTCACCTTGCGTAGCTGCCGATTAAAGCCCTCTATCGTATTTGTTGTGTAAATCAGCGTTCTGACGGCTTCCGGATATTTGAAATATGTTGATAAATTTGCCCAGTTTGATCGCCATGATATTGCGATTTTGGGGTATTTACAGCTCCATTTTTCATCGAAACTGTCGAGTTCTGCAAGTGCTGTCTGCTCATCAACAGCTGCATACACTTTCTTTAAATCAGCCATCAGCGCTTTAATATCTTTGTATGATACAAACTTTGTTGTATTGCGTATTTGATGAATAATACACTGCTGAATCTCTGTATTAGGATATACGGCTTCTATCGCATTTGTAAAGCCTGTAAGTCCGTCAACACAAGCTATCAGAATATCCTCAACACCACGGTTTTTTAGGCTGTTCATAACTGAAAGCCAGAACTTTGCACTTTCATTTTCACCAACCCACATACCGAGGACTTCTTTAATACCGTCCATATTAATACCTATTGCAATGTATACAGCCTTTTTGATAATCTGTCCTTCACTGCGGACGTGAAAGTGTATTGCGTCCATAAATACAACGGCATAGATTTCCTCAAGCGGCCTTGACTGCCATTCACGTACCAGAGGCAGTATTTTATCCGTTATTCTGCTTATGGTGGTATCGGAACACTCAAGCCCGTAAATATCCTTAATATGAGCCTCTATATCACTTGTTGTCATTCCTTTGGCATACATTGATATTATTTTTTCCTCAATGTCACCGGTTAAGGTTGTTTGATTTTTCTTAACAAGCTGCGGCTCAAATTCTCCGTTGCGATCTCTCGGAACTTTAATTTCTGTTTCTCCGAAACTCGTTTTAAGTGTCTTTTTAGAATAGCCGTTGCGGCTGTTTTCGCCTTCTTTGTTGCGATAATCATATTTGGTGTAGCCGAGCTCGTCATCAAGTTCTCCATCCAGACCATTTTCAAGCATTTCTCCGACCATCATCTTAAATACGTCTTTCAGGTCATCAAAACTCTTTACGTCCAAACCTTTCATAATATTGCGCAAATTCTCTTTGCGTTCTGCCTCTTGCGCCCGTTCTTCGGGGCTTAATTTGTACCTTGGCATATTAAAAACCTCCAAAATGATATTTTTATTATATATCATTGGAGTAGTATAATATAAATAGAGTCGACAAACCCCAAAAAATCTGATATAATAAAATAAATCAGAAAGAGGGAAAGAAAATGTCAAAGTACAGCAAAGAATTTAAAGAGGAAGCGTTAAAGCTATCCGATGAAATCGGAGTCAAGAAGGCAGCACTGCAATTAGGATTACAATACTACACGCTTGCGGATTGGAGAAAGGCTCGTAAGTATGCAAAAAAGCATACTGTGGTTCTGACAGAAAACGAAGCTCACGCCAAAATATGCGAGCTTGAACGTGAAAATGCAGAGCTTCGCATGGCAAATGAAATATTGAAGGACGCTCTCGGTTTTTCGCAAAAGACCGGAAGAGGTAAAAACAGCTGAAAGGAATTCATACGAAGATTTACATCGAAAAATACATCTTCAAAACGTACCCTTTCGAGAAGATTATAAAGCGTTTCTCTGCTTAATGTGTTATAGTTAATGTACCACTAAAAACTTTTCACAAAGGAGTTTCCGTATATGAATACTATAACACAAGACATGAGGTTTAATTTAGTTTATATTAAAGTGAATTTCAAAACTTAAAAAGGAACTTGATTTAAAAGTTTTTTGATTTTTTGAAATATATTTTATTGCGGCAAAACAGCCGCAGCCGAAGATTCAATGCTACTCACTGTTTTCGCCGCTTTTCTTTCGATATTATGGCAGTACGATTGTTGTTCGCCGCATATTCGACTGCCAATTCAGCCGGCTCCACATTTATTTCTATTTATATAGTTTCTCTTCAATAGACAAACGATTAAGTGCCGCCAAATATACACCTGCACTCCAGCCCATCATAGGCGGTGTTTCATATTCGCATCCAACAACAACGCTGCCGTTGACAACATCGTACTTTTCCCACAAATTACCTGTTTCATTAAATACCTTATCTGCAAGCCTAATATATTTTTCTGCTATTCTTTTCGCTTCTTCTGTATATCCGTATCTATCAAAACCAACTATCGCAATATATTGTAAACAAGCCCAACCGTTAGGGTAATCCCATTGAAATATACCCTCAACATCGTTTTTCTCACAGGTCAATATTCCGTACTCGGATTCCAATCTATCTAAGTTCTTTATCATCGCTTCGGCATGTCTTTTCTCGGCAAGTCCGGCAAACAACGGATAAAACGATGCAGCTGAAAAAACATTACTTTGCTTTCCCGTGACAATGTTATAATCAAGCAGCACTCCCTCGCCGTTATCCATTTTTTCAAGCATTAAAGCTCTACGCTTTTCAGCGCATTCGTTCCATATTCTCGCCTCACCATTTTTTAATTCATCTGCGAAAAATTCCATATTATTCTCCATCATAAACAGCAGAGAATTGAGATCAACCGCCGCGAAATTGTATCCGTCATAATCCCATCTTGGATTCATATCCCATCCGCTTTCGCAGTTACTCATATAATGCCGCACAAGATCGTGTGTGGGAATATCAGGATTTAACCCGGTGCGATTTGCACATCCTGCGGCAATATCTCTATATTCATCTTCTGACAGCTTGCCATCATCGTCATAGTGATTAAGCCCCATATCGGAGCAGCGTTTCGCCTGCCAAAATTCATATTCTCTTTTAAGTATTTCGTATGCCGAAAACAACCAAACCATATCCTTGTAGTATTCATACACATCTCTGACCATACAACTCAAAAACGGCGGCTGTGAACGATTAAGATAGTATGTTCTGTTCCCGTTCGGCATAAAGCCGTACTGATTGACCAAATACAACATATTGTCAACATTATATTTTGCCTGCTCCGCTCTGCCGTCAATAATCAGACCTATGTTAGTAAAATATGTATCCCAATAATACATTTCATCAAAATGCCCGACTGCGGGAACCGTGTACGGGTACGGCAACCCTATCAGCGTACCATCGTCATTTGGATTATACTTTATACACTTGTCCCAATTTTCACTAATATATTTTTTGACTTTTTCTGACATAATCAACCTTCCCCTTCCGCAATCAGCAATCCCGACTGCGGAACATCAAATACTGCAATATCTTTAATATCCTTTATACCGCTTTCAATATTTGCGCCCATACAGTCGCAGATGATATATTTAATTTTTCCATTTCCTCTAAGTGCAATAAAGCTCTCGCCTGTTCCGTTTACGGCAGTCAAATTTCCGCCCGAATAATCCACAATATTTCTGCTGTAGCACACACATATCTTCTTTCCGTTAAGCTCCGCCTCTGCCATGGAATAATTCGCTTCAGGATTGTATATTTTCAGTTTTCCGTCCAACAAAACATTTTGGTTTTCAATCCAAAAATCAAGCCAAAATTTAAGAACGCTCCGATGTTCTTTCGTTATTTCCGCCAGCTTTACAGAAACCTGCGGCACGCCGAACAGCACAGCTATCAGCTGTTTTGAAACACTCTCGTTTGTTTCATCTGCGTTCCATGTTATCATATCCGAATGAACCGCCGCTTTGCCAGAGGTCATCCTTAAATCAAGAACTCCCACACGGTTAATAAACGCGTCTAACGCACAGTCGCCTACCCGAATCATATTGCCGTATTGTGTAACGACAGGGCCAATGTAACTCTGTCGAAATTCAAGTATAATATCGGGATTGGTTTGCTTGAGCCTTGCGGTTATCTCGCTCAGCAGACATTCTATCGCATCCTCAAGTGAGTCAAAATCCCTTTCCGCACTTACCTTGTCGGAGTACTCCGTAAACTCAAAGGCGTCGATAAAATCAAGTTTAAATCCGTCAAGCTCCCATTCCGAAGCGGCTTTTTCATATATTCCCGCCAGATACTCGCGCACTTCGGGAAAACGCGGGTCAAGACAGTTCTGCTCGTTTTCCTCGCTGTCAAGATATTTACCTTGAAAATGTTCCCATACATCTGAACGTCTGCCTACATATGGAACAGAATACCACAGTATAACCTTCATTCCGATGTTATGAATTTTATCAATAAATGAACGCATATCTTTTATTTTGTGTTGGCAAACCTGCCAATCGCCGCAGTATGAATAACCGCCGCCGTTATTATCCGTCTGCCAGCCATCGTCTATGATAATGCTTCTCATACCAAGCTCATACGCTCTTTTGCATTCCTCAATCAATTCATCATCATTTATGTTCTGATGGTAGTTATACCATGTGGAATACATCGGCATACGGGCGGCGTCGGGGACGACCTGTTTCCCTTGTCGCATACGCTCCGCCGCCGCTTTAATCGCCTCGTAAAACGGGATTTTGCGCTCATCTATTATGATTTGCGTTTTGTATTCAACAAGCTGTCCGACAGGCTCTGCAAAGAATGAAACCCTGCAAAGACAGCTTTTACCCGCTTCCTCTGATCCTGTGCTGATCTCAATCGGCGTTTTTGCGTCTGTAACCGACAATGTAAACACATTGCTGCCGTCCTGTGAAATAACAGATTGTATAGGTATCCCGGACGCAAGACGCGACTTGGAGACCTGATGTTCGGGCCTCCAGTCGGGTAAAATATTCCTCACAAGCCCGCATCCGGAATTCCATACGGAAAATGCACCGACGTACGGAATATTAAATTCAACTGTTATTTTTTCAGGCGAACACATCTTTCTCGCACAAAAGCGTACATCGTAAACAGTGATATTGTTTTCACAACCGCACGGTTCCACCCGAAAGCTGCCGTCTGCATTTTTATTTATCACTTTTATATCCAGCATTTTAATTCTCCGTTTCAGAAACAGCCGTTATTTTTATCTTATTATTTGTCGTGCAGTCACCGCCGATAAAAATATCAAACTCTCCCGGCTCAACACAAAATTCACCTTTTCCGTTATAAAATCCAAGTTCTTCTGAGCCCAGCTCAAAAACAACCTCTTTGAATTCGCCTCGCTTCAGTAAAATTTTTGAAAAGCCCTTCAATTCTCTTACCGGCCGTGCCATAGTCGCAAGCAAATCTCTGACATAGCACTGTACCGTCTCTTTTCCGTCATATTCGCCCGTATTTGTAACCGTAACCCCGACCTTGAATTTTTTCCCGTTTTTCAATTCTTCCAAAGTCAGAGCGGTTTTTTCGCACCGAGCCTCCGAATACGCAAATTTTGTATAACTCATTCCATACCCGAACGGATACATAGGAGTCGAACAGCAATCCAAATAATTACTTCCTTCACCATAATACCCCATACCATTTCTGGGCATTGTGTGATAGTTATAATAAATAGGAATCTGCCCTGTACTTCTTGGGAATGTTATCGGCAGCTTACCTGATGGATTCACCTTTCCATAAATAATATCGACTATACTTCGTGCGGCACATGTCCCTGCTTGCCACGCATATAGTATTGCGTCAAAATATATATCCGCTTCCCCAAGCCCTATTGGCCGTCCAAAGCAAAAAACTCCAATCACTTTTTTTCCAAGTCCTTTTATTCTTTTGGCAAGCTCCAATTGTTCCTTTGGCAAATCAATGTTCGCAAGACAATTATTTTCTCCGCTCACTCTATAACTCTCTCCAAGTGCGAGAATCACGGTATCAACATCGCCAAGAGCGGGAATAATATCGTCCCACAAGTAATTGCTCTGCGGGAAAACCAGCAGTTCCCGTCCCGCATATTCCTCAAAAACCTCTGCGATACTCTTTACCATACGAATATCAAAATCCCACGTCCAACTTCCAAGGAGCGAACGCTTTTCATGCAAAAAAGGGCCCAGCAAAGCAATCTTTTTTGATCGGTCAAGCGGTAAAACATCTTTATTCTTCAAAAGTGTTATAACCTCATCAGAGCATTGCTTTGAAAGCTCTAAATGCTCTTGATAATCGATTTTCTGCCGTGTGATAAACGGATGCTCAAATAATCCAAACTTCTCTTTTATATATAACACACGGTACACCATTTTGTCAATGGTTTCTTCACTGACCTTCCCTTCAGCAACCAACCCACTTAAGTAATCTATATAGCATCCATCTACCATATCCATATCAAGTTCCGCATTGGCAGACAATGCAGCCGCTTCTTTTCTGTCCTTTGCAACCCCCTGAGTTACAAGTTGCGCTACAGCAGCCCAATCACTGATAACAAACCCCCGGAATCCTAACTCGTCTTTTAGTAAGTCATGCAATAAATACCGGCTTGACACAACAGGCTGACCGCTTATTTCGCTGAATGAATTCATCACCGTTGCAACATCAGCTTCAATCGCTGCCTTAAACGGTTTCAAATAGTAATTACGCAGAGTATACTCACTAATCTCTGCTTTGCCGTAATCACGGCCGCCCTCCACCGCGCCATAGCCCAGATAATGCTTTGCGCAAGCTGCAATGGAATCTCCTTTTTTATTATCCGCATTCTGAAACCCGCGAATAACCGATTGTCCCATTTTTGAAGTAAGATACGGATCCTCACCAAACCCTTCAATACATCTGCCCCATCTCGGGTCGCGCGAAATATCTATCATGGGCGAAAACGTCCAATGAACACCATCGTTTGCAGCCTCATAGGCAACAGCACGGTATGCCTTTTCGACAACATCGGGATTAAAGCTCGCTGCCGCTGCAAGCGGGACGGGCAAAACTGTACGGTATCCATGAATAATATCGCGTCCGAATATTAACGGGATATGGGAAGGCGACTCCTCTACGGCAATTCTCTGCAACTCGTTCAACTGATCAATGATAACTCTTTGCTGCTCATCATTTCCCGCCGTTGCGCTGTCCGCAAGGATAACGGAACCGACACGGCCCTTCCGAACCTCTTCGCACAACAGTTCAAAATCCCACAAGCCGGCTTGATTAAGCTGTCCGATCTTTTCTTCCAAGGACATAGAACGAATTTTATTGGTAATTTCTTTCAAACACATAATTAAAAATTCTCCTTCTCCAATTTTGCAGCACTTACTTGAAATGTATACTTAAAATTTTTCTCATCAAACCGATATTTTGGCAACAGCTCCGGACCACAGCTGTTGCTGCCGATTCCGCTCACTTTGTAATCTATGCGCAAAACAGTCTCTTTTCTCGGCGTAAGCTCAAATGAATGCGCCGCATTTTCCAAATTCGCCGCTGTGAAGTGGCCGGCGGAAAATTCTACCTGTTCAGCCGCACGGACTGTCAGTACATTCCCGCCATCTTTTACGGTGATACGCTTTACATTGGTATGATTGCCGTGTTCCTGCGGGCGAATATACGGAACATATTCATCGGAGGCAGTTGTATTGTACCAACCCATCTTGACATGAGCGCACAAATCAATATAATTTTCTCCATTTCCCATTCCGTAATAGCTGATGTTTTCGCTTCCCGCAGTCAGCAAATATTCTGCGCCGAAACGCGGCAAAAACGGCGCATTTTCGCGAACCTTTCCGCTGATTTCGTGCAAAATTGTCCCATCCGCCGCGATGGTATATTTTACGCTGAATTTCACTATCGGTGCTTTCGACCGTGCGGATATATTACATCGGCTCACGAACACCACTTTGCTGTCTGTAACCTCGGTTAAATCCGTGCTGTAACAGTGCATAGAACTTAAATTCAAGCCCTCGTTGTTGCGATAGTTCTCATAATAGGTTCCCCATTTCAGCTTGATGCTGCGGTCATTGTCGGTGGGCGCTCTCCATACACCGAAGGTCGAACGCTCCGCCAGCCATTCCCTACCGTTGCAGAACATACTTTCAAATCCGCCGTACATCTTGTTAAAACGGTAAGTAAAGCTTTCGCCCGAAACCGTAATAAACTCCTTATCCTCATCAACGGCAATTGTACCACCCGGATGCACAGTTAAATTCTGCGGCTTTTCAAGCAGGATAAACTGCTTAAACGAGGTTTCATACCCCGCCTTTGCCCAAGGCATATTCTCCGACAACGAAAAGGCAACATTCAGATACGCCCCCTCATTGCAGCTTATTTCGCCGAGCGGTATTTCCAAAACCATGCTCTCTCCTGCAGGTAGGTTCAGCTTTTGCGTCAGAAGCCGTGTCTGCTTTCCATCACAGTCGAGCGTAACGGTCACTGTTTCATCCGCTGTGCGGAAGCGGTAGTCGCTGCTGATTTTAATTTTTCCATCACCTAAATACTCAGCAAATAAATCGGCATAATTCTGCTTGATGTTCAAACTGCCCGCCTTAAATGAGCGGTCGGGAAATACCAAACCGTCTACGCAAAAATTCCCATCGTGCGGAATTTCGCCAAAGTCGCCGCCATAATAGTATTTTCCGTCCTTTTCAATCACATGATCAGCCCATTCCCACACACAACCGCCTATAGCATTTTCATATTTGCGGAAAATCCGCAAATAATCCTCAATACTGCCCGGACCATTTCCCATTGCGTGTGCATATTCACACAAAAATACCGGACAGTTTTTTTCTTCCATGCAAATTCTTTCCCATTCGTCAATACTCGGATACATACGGCTGTACACATCTACGGCGGCCGATTTTCCTCTGTACGGCTCATCCGTATTTGGATTTTCCAGCAAACACGCTCCCTCAAAATGAATCAAGCGGGAAGCATCGCGCTGCCGTATCCAATGCGACATCGCATCATGGTTTCTGCCGTAACCGCTTTCATTGCCGAGTGACCAGAAAATTACGCAGGGGCGGTTCTTGTCACGCTCTACCATGCGGCGGATGCGCTCCACAAACGCTTCCTCCCATTCCGGCATTTCACAGAGCCAATCCATATGGTAGGGCTCATAACCCGGTCCCCCGCCGAAACGGGTTGTAAAGCCATGGATTTCAATATCCGTTTCGTCAATCACATAAAAGCCCAGCCTGTCGCACAGATGATAAAACTCAGGTGCGTTCGGATAGTGCGAGGTACGGACAGCATTAATATTCAGCTTCTTCATTTGAAGCAGATCGTATTCCATATCCTCATACGAGGTCACATATCCCTTGGTCGGATGTGAATCGTGACGATTGACGCCCTTGAGCAATACGCTCACGCCGTTTATCAGCAGCTCGCCCTTGGGCGAAATCTGTATAGAGCGTATTCCCACAGGCTCACATATGACTTCACTGCCCATTTTAAGCAAAAGGTAATAGAGGTTCGGAGTTTCCGCCGTCCACTTTTCTGCATTTTCAATCTCAAACTCCGTCTTATTAAGTCCGCCATCAAGCCTATTGCCATGCAAATCCAGCAATACCGTTTCAACATTTCCGTCCCCAACGGTTTCCAAATCCAATGTGATTTTTGCATCGTTGTAATCGCCTGAAAGTTCAGTATGTACAAAGTAATCGCGGATATGGTTTTTATCCCTTGCCAGCAGATAAATATCCCGAAATATGCCGCTTAGACGATAGAAGTCCTGATCCTCCAAATAGCTGCCGTCACACCACTTTGCAACTAAAATACTGACGGTATTCTCACCCTTTTGCAAAAACGGTGTAATATTAAATTCGGACGGCAAATGCGAGCCTTGTGTGTAGCCCGCCTCCTACCCGTTGATATATAATAGCATACAGGGAGCGACTCCCTCGCAGCGAAGATAAACCTCCTTGCCGCCCCAGCCTTCATCAATCGTAAATTTGCGAGAATATACCCCCGCAGGATTGTCCGTCGGCAAATACGGCGGATCAACGGGGTACGGATATTCCAGGTTGGTATAATGAGGAATATCATATCCGTGCATCTGCCAGTTGGACGGCACGGGAATCGTTTCGCTGAATGTATATACAGGCTGAAACACCACCTCCTCAACGTCTGTCACGCGGGGAAAATATTGAAATCCCCACTCGCCGCCAAGCATTTGCCGATATGGCGTATCACCCTTACCTTCAAGCGCTGCTTTCTCGTCCGCATAGGGTATATAAAACGTCCGTTCCGGTTCACGGTTAATCGATAGCAGAGATGGGTTTTGTAAAAGCTCGTCTAAATTTATCATATCCTATTCCTTTCTCTCCAAGCCAATTTCTTAATTTATTGTTCTATCTATATCCCTAAAAAATCCCACGAACCGCCTCATCAGCCAAGTCCGCTGCACGATAATCCGCTTGCTGATTCTCCTTCGCCGCACCGACGGCGAGGGCGTACATTCCGCCTGCCTTTGCCGCTTGTATTCCCGCATCCGAGTCCTCGATAACAAGGCAGTTTTCATACGGCACGCCGAGCCTGTCGGCGGCAATGAGAAACACCTCCGGATCGGGCTTGGACTTCTGCGTATCCAGTCCGCAGCTCACTGCATCGAATAAGCCCGCAAGTCCCGTCTTTTCCAGTATCAGCGGGGTGTTCTTGCTCGCCGAACCAACAGCGGTTTTTATGCCCTTTTTCTTTATGTATTCAATAAATTCATACACGCCCTCCAACACCGCCGAATTGTCCAGATTGGCAAGGAAGCCCACATAAATATTGTTCTTTCGCTCCGCAAGCGCAAGCTTTTCCTCATCCGAATACGGCTTATCGCTCTTTTCCAGTACTACCTCCAGTGACGCCATACGGCTGACGCCCCGCTGCCGAAGATTGTCCTCACGGGTAAAGCCGGTTATGCCTTCTTCCTCCGCAAGCTGTTTCCATGCCTGATAGTGCAATTCGTCCGTCGTTACCAGCACACCGTCCAAATCAAATATTACAGCCTTTATCATAGCTTTGCCACGCTCCATTCACTGCCGTTTATCTCAATTTTGTAAACACTGCCTTTGTAGCTTATTTTGAATTTTATTGACTTCCACGTTTTCGGCAGATGCGGATTACAAACGATTTCGCCATCCTTTATCTCAAGTCCCGCAAAGCCGAACACCGCCACCATCCACGCTCCGCCCTCGCTTGCAGGGTGCGTGCCGCCAATATAGATAAGCCCTGCCCATTCCTTGCCGCCCGAATGCAAGTCCGCCTCCGCCGACTTCATAAAGAACGGATAGGCAAATTCCGCATCGCCCGTTTTGCAGGACAGCAGCGAATACATACATGCCGAGAGAGACGAGCCGTGCTCGGTTCTTGGTTCGTAAAATTTGAGATTTGCTCTCTTTGTTTCATCCGAAAATTCTTCTGGCAGCATGGCGAGCATCGCCACCACGTCCGCCTGTTTAATCACCTGTGTATGGCTTGCCACGCCGTAAGCGCCGCCCCAATATTCCTTCGGGTCAAGCAGACGACCCCGCACCTCGTCAATGCTGCAATCCTCCAACGCAAAATACCCGTCAAACTGTTCGATAACGCCGTCTTGATTCGCTTGCGGAATATATATTTTTTCCGCCAAATCCGCATATTCCCGCCCATTCAAATACTTTGCCGCCGCACGGAACACGAACCGCGCCATCGCGTTGGTGTAGGCGTTGTTGTTGACCCGCTCGTGGTATTCATCGGGGCCGATAACATCATGGATTTCATAAGCTTCGCTGTCTACCTTTTTCAGCAGCAGGGAACGGTAAAACCTCGCACATTCCCGCAGAACATCATAGCCGCCCTCGTCCAAAACGCTTGTATCGCCTGTAATACGGACATACTTATCCAAGGCGTAAACTACCGCCGCCGAGATATGCACCTGCTTATCCTTGAAAAACGTCCGCATGGGGCGTTTGGTGAACACATCCACCACATTGTAGTCGGAACATGCGTCGTAGCCACCCTCCTGACTCGCCTTTTTCTTTGCGCCGTCAAGCGTGTCAATGCGATATTTCACCAATGTCAGCGCAATTTTCGGCTCGGTAGTGAGGTAATAATCCAGCATAAACATCTCGGTGTCCCAGAACACTGCGCCCTTGTACACCTGACCCGACAGCCCTCTTGCGGCAATCGACATACTCTCGCTGTGGCGGGGCGCAATGCAGTTTAAGTGATAGC
>DOWI01000141.1:175-11113 GCA_003519645.1 Oscillospiraceae bacterium | reverse complement strand
TCGCCCGCTGTCACCAAAATCTTTCGATAGATTTTGTATTCCTTTCCCGCTTCGGTTGTAAAGCAGATATTGCGGGCAACAGATTGTTCCCCAATCGCAATTTTTTCCGCTGCCTTAAACTCATATTCCGCCGTTTCCTGCGTAGCAATATGCGTTCCTTTTTCGTGCGTAACCGCCGAAACAAAGCAAGCTCCGTCCTCGTATTCGCAGACCATTTGCTCCAAATGCGGGCCGTTGATGTCCCACACATCGCCGTCAATTTCGGTATGTACGCAAACCTCCGCCGCATATCCTGTCTGCACCGTCAAACATTGCAAAATTAAATTTGGATTTTCCTGTGACACCATGCGCCCCTCGGTAAACTTCACGCCGCCTTTGGCGGTTATAAAACAGGTTTCTCTATTGTATACACCGTCGTAAATGTTCAAACTTACGCTGTGCGCCGAATGTTTGCTTTCGGGCAAGGTCAGCGTTTCACCGTCCACGTTCAGCTCCGCAAACAGCCCGTTGGGGGCGTTGACCGGCTCACGCCAACCGTCTCCCGCCTGGTCATACACACCGCCGAGGTTAATCGCAGGCATATACTCCTTTCGGTACTCGCACAGCGTACCCCGCACGCCCATCGCTCCGTTGCCGGTCAGGAACATATTGCCGTGATGCGTGTAATCTTCTTTGTTGTAGCCGTCTGTTATAATATTTTGTGTTTTCATTTTACTCTACCTCACTCACTAAAATCTCTCCGAAAGCTACATTCGCCAGCGTCAAACAGCAGTTCATGATTACCGATTATTAACTTTCCGCATAGATTTGATTTAATCTTTATTTCGGTTTCATCCCAAAACACTTCAATTCCTCTGTGTTTTGCCTTTGCCCATGTCAGCCCTTCCAAAAAGCACGGCTGAATCGTGACCGCATCTGCCCCCTCACTAATATGAATGCCTGCAATATGCTTATAAAACCACAGTTCAATCTCGCTGTACATATGATGATTGCAGGATTCTTTCATATCCCAATTCTCGCAGAGGGTTGTCATGCCGTTGTTCATCCAGTACGCATAACTCGGATATTCCGGATTGACACACATTTTATATATCGTATCCGCAAAACCGTATTCGGAAAGTGCGCTGAAAAGATATTTCATTCCCAAAATTCCACAGTCAATATCATATCCCTTTTGCGCAAGAATTTCCGATAAATGTTTTGCGGCCAGCGGTTTTTCCTCCTCGGTATATAAATCCTGATAAATTGCACAGGAAATCGCTGTAGTGTTATTCCCCAAATAAAAATCGTCCTCAATAAACTTCCTGCGGAAAGTCGACTTTATCTCGTCTGCCCGCTGTGCATACCGTGTTCCATTCTGATGCAGCAGCTTAGCACACCGCGCCATTATTTTATTGTCCATATAAAAATACGCGGTATCTGTAATCACCGTAGGGCAAAGCTCTGCCCCCTCCGGCGCACACCAGTCGCCCAGTCCAAAGCAGACTGTGTTATCCTCCGACATGCTCTCCATAAATCTCATGTACAACTCCATGCTGTCCCACATTTGCTCCAATACGCTCATATCACCGGTGTAATAATAAATATAATATGGCAAGTAGATATACAAACTGTCCCATGCAGGGCCGCTGCCCCAGTTGTACCCCCAGCCGCCCGTCGGCGCAATGCAGCAAATCTGCCCGCTCGGCCGCTGTGTGTCTTTGATGTCCAACAATATTTTGCGGTACAGCGCTGTCATATCATAATTCATCAGTGTCTGCTCCGCCGAAATCAACATATCGCCTGTCCAGCCGTTTTGCTCCCGCTGCGGACAGTCGGTAAATATCCCGTGCAGATTGGTCAGTGTAGACTGCCGCGCCGCTCTGTGAATTTGATTCAGCATATCATCACTGCATGAAAATTCTCCGATAACAGCAACATCGGTGTGCAGCATTTCGCCCACAAGTTCAAATTCTTTCGGTGCACCTGTTACCTCCACAAACCGGAAGCCGTGATACGCAAAGCTCGGCGCCCATTCCTCCCAACCGTCGCCGCTCATGATATATTTGTCGGTATGCGTTTCCGCGCCGAGGATAGTGTTGAGCCGTTCGGGAGCAATGGAGCCATCTTCGTGCAAAATCTCGCTGTATCGCAAGGTAATCTCTGTCCCCCGCGTTCCTTTTGCCCGAATCCGCGCCCATCCGCTAATGTTCTCTCCAATATCATATACATTTTGATTGATGCGCTTTGCTTTTAATCTCTTTGTCACCCGAATGGGAGGAAAATCCCGCTCCTGCAATATTCCGCCCGGGCTACGGCAAATAAAAGCGTTCGTCCATTCGCTGTCGTCATACTGCGGCAAGTTCCATTCCTTTTCGTATCGCCTTGCATCAAAAATCTCGCCGCGCCTTGTTTCGTTATATAGCACCGCACTGTCCGCTGTTTTCCATGAAGTATCGGAATTGATTTTCTCCTCCGTTCCATCCGCATAGGTAATGTTCAGTTCCAGCAACAGCTTCGGATGATGCAACCATGCCGGTTTGTAGTAGTCCCATCGGAAATATGTAACGAAGTACCAACCGTTTCCCAAAATACAGCCTATGGTATTAACATCACTCGACAGCAGACTTGTTACGTCATAGGTATTATAATATAGGCGGCTGTCATATTTACTGATTGGCGTAGTAAGCACCTCATCGCACACATTTTTTCCATTGATATAGCAGCAGGCAAGCCCCAAACCGCAAATGCGCAGCACAGCGTTTTTCACATCTTTTTTCAATGCAAAAGTTTTCCGAAACAGCGGTGCGGGCTTTATTTCATTGCTGTCCTCTCTAGCTATCCATTTCGCGTGTTCAAACATAATAAACATCCTTTTTCATACAAAATATATCACTCAGAACATTCCTTTAAAGATATAAAGCTTACCTGTAAAAACCGCAGGGTATGGTTACGGGTTCTTCCGAATACTTATCCCCCTCCGTACAGAACGAGCCGGAGTCTGTTCCGTCCAAAACCGCGGGAACGCAGTGCAGCGGTCCGAATGTATTTCTTCTGGTCAGCATAAGCTCAATCTCGATTTGATTGCACGGTTCAAGCTCCGCCTCATACGGCTGCCATGCAACTATTGCCCCGTTGACCTTTACAACGGCAGCCCCGTACATACCCTTAAGACGCAATAATGATTTTTCCTTAACCTCGCAGTCAAAAATATACTTTAATTTACCCCCGTAATACGGAAATCCCTGTTCCCTTATATCGCCAAGCTTTAGCTTGCTCGGCTTTTTGCCAATCCTGTTATTATATACGCCGAATTCACCGAGAACATACACCGCCTCGACATTAAAATCATCCGAGTACATCGCCTCAAGCATCAATGTATTTGTCCCCTTGCGTATATGCACCTTTATCTTCTTAAAGCACGGGTCAACCCACCAACCGCATTCCTTGCCGATTTGCTGCGAATTAAATGTCAATTTGCATCTTTCGGGCTGTTCAACCGCAAGAAATGCATCGGTTTCTATCTCCGATTCAAAGCAGTACTCAAGCCGTACCTTAAAATAATCCTTAATCCCTCTCTTTTTAATATACCACGGCTGATACATTGCGCCGCCGCGGTACGGCAGCTTACATTCGCCGCGGATAGCTCTGTCAATCTTCAATACGTCCCCGCGGAAACACTTATCTTTAAACTTGCATGTCGCCATATCCAAAACAAGCACATTCGGTTCATCCGTTTCATATTCAAATTTTTCGGGGACAATGACCTCAGGCAGGGCTTCTGCCGCTACCGCCGCCCCTTCTAACGCCGCGGAAACTCTGTACAGCCGCATTTCTCCGGGATGCATTTGAATCTCATCAAACCTCGGTACATACATGCTTGCCCCCGTCTTCGGAATCCACTGTTCCGTCGCGCCCTCGGGCATAGTAATGCTTCCCGAGGCGGGATTTTCCGCATCAACGTTGAGAAGCATAATATAATAATCGCCCTTTTCGTCCTTTTTCACCGAGGTAAATATGCTTTTATTATCAACCGTTACAATCCGCGTATCATAAATCGACTTCATATCCGAGCTTCCCTTCGGAACCTCGCACGGCAGGGCGTCTATATACGACGGTGCTTCGTCCGCAAATACAACACTGCCCCCGCCTGCTTCAAATTCCTTTAAAAGTGACAGGGTTGTACTTCTCATCGTAATCATCGCAGGAATAATGACCCTGCTGTATGACACATTTCCCACATACAATCTCCCTTGCTCAACCCTGCCCAATCTGAACAGCATATCCTCGTCGCCGTAGTCAAACTCTACATTATTTTCCAGAAGCACGCGGCATAATTCAATATGCTTTTCATCAATTTTCTTTAAGAAATCGTCCGTAGTATTCAGCCATTCCGCCCATCCCTTATAGATACAGCACCACATGCTTTCAACGGGATTTATCACCAGCGTTTCACAGCAGCCCTCGCCAATCGACGAAAAAACTGCAAGCCGCGCGTAATAATCCTCTAAATAACGGTATTCCTTATACCATGCGGACTGAAAGAATATACTTCCGGGGCAGTCGCGCTTGTTCTCGCCCGCCATTGTGTACCAGCTAAGGTGCGGACATCTTAAATTTATCCCAAGCAAAGCCTGCCAGTCGCCGATATGCTTGTAATCCTCAAAGCTCATCTGCCACCCGCTGCAGCCGTAAAGCTCTGAGAGTAATTGCTTTTTACCCGTCTGCCTTCCGACGGACGAAAGCTGCTTTACCACATGATAGTTATAATTTCTTCTGCCGAGTATATCAACCCCCGGGGACTGCATAAGCTCATAATTCCTCATCAGAGAGCCGTTCGGTATCGTCTGCGCCGACAGCGAGTCCTCGTGCAGCATATGTCCCGTAAGCTTCATATTATAATCGTCGCACCATTTAGCAATCGGCTTTACAAAATTATCGAGGAAAAGCCGCTGTATCGTTTCGCAATAGTGCCATTTTACCTGTGACACCCGATTTCCGTTTTCCAAAAGGAACAACTGCGGCAGATAATCTTTGAGGTCATACCCCCACATATCAAGGAAAACATCAAAAATCGTCTCTGTATAAGGCGCACACACGCTCATCTCAAGCCCGTACCTCATCGAATTCATCATCATTTCGCCCCTCACGGGCTCGTCGGTAAAGACGCCCTTTATCGAGGTTCCCAATCTCTGCTTGCAGTGGGACGCATACTTTTCGTGCGTACAGCGGATAAATTCCTCGGTGGCTGATTTTTTCATGGTGTCAAGGTATGTTGTTCCGTTATAGTTGGAATCCGGCTGACCCTCGGCAATGTCAAACCATATGATATCTCCCTTTATGCTGTCTTCGGGATATATGCGTTTAACGTCGAAAACAGACACGCCATCAAGCCTGCACGAAAAGGCGGCGATAACATTTCCCGACCACTCGGGCCTTCCCGTATTCATCCGTATAAACTTTATACGGTTTTCGCGCAAAGCGGTTGCCTTTCCGCCGGCAGAGCCGGACGGCCATCTGTCCTCGTCATAAATCCACGCCTCAAGCCCCTGCCCTTCGGCATAGTCGGCACAGCTGTTGATAATATCAAACCATTTTTCCCCGAGATACTCGGTTTCAAGGCCGACGCGCGAATGTATGAAAAAGCCGCCGAACCCCATGGCTTTCATAACGTCGACCTGTCTTTTTATCTCCTCTTCCTCTAAGCTTCCGTTCCACGCCCAAAACGGCTTTGCACGGAAATGCGCAGAGGGGTGTTTAAATTCATCTCTCAATACCCTGCTCCTCCTTCACGCCGAAAAACAAATATCAAAATACCGAATGCGCGGAAGTAAGCTTCCGCGCACCGTTATTGTTTTACGAAATACTTATCATATTTTATTTATAGATATAACACGATTTCCATACCGCATATTCGGCATAAACAATCATGACAGAGCAATTCGCCCCCGCATCATCAAATGCCGCCACATCTGATATACTGCCCTTGTAAATATTGTTTTTTCTGCCTTCTCTGTCAAACACCGTGATAGTTATGTTGTTTGCGGGATATGCCTCTTCAACGCTTCCGCCCTTTGTATAGCTGATGTCTATTGTCCCGTCCGTGTACTTATGCTTCGCATAGCCAAATGTCATGCGCATTCCGTAAAAATCGTGACCGTCCTTTGTAAATACCTTGTTGGTAGGCGTCGGATAAGTCTGTTCATCTCTCCAGTCATAGATCTTGCAATACGCGCTGACTTCATTTGACGCATCAAGCGTATATATCAGCATATCGCCCTTTTCTATATCGGCGTCCTGAATTTTTACGGACTGATTCTGCTCATTAACCACATCAGAGGATATCACATATTCCACTTTTGCGCCGGCCTTCCAGCCCGTCAGAACATCCACCGCAAAACCGTCCTTATCGATAGATGTTACAATGCTGTCAAACATGATATGGTCGCTCGTGGCGAAGGTGTTTGTTATCTCGGCAATATTTACAATCAGATCGCTTACACCCGACTCTACCGATGTCTTATAGGCTATTACTCCCGTCTTATTCTTAAACGATTTCACACCGACAGAGGATGAAAACATTTTGTCTGTCGCGGATTTAATCAATTCCTCATTCGGAACCTTGAACATGACGGTATTTTGATTGAAAGTAATCGACTTACCTATAATTCCTATCCAAATATAATCCGAGTCATCATTTACGGCAGTAATTCTGAGTGTGTTGTCCGATTCATTTTCGCCGTGATAAGGGGTGTCTATATCAATAATTTCACCCGCTTCATTCAATTTATACCTTATCGCTCTGGTCCGTACGCCCGACGGCTTACCCGGGAATTTGTCCAGCTCTGCCTGAGAGTTGGCAAGGGCGGTTTCCCACGCCGATAAGATGCTGTCATTCCTGTACGATTTGCCGTCTATAACAACCCTCTTCGCAAGCGTAAATGCCTTAATTCCCTCGCTTTGTGTATAAAGCCTCATTATAACCCGATTGTCAAGCCCGGCCTTTACGCCGTGAACCATATAATAACCGAAGTTATAATTGTTGCTTCCCACGGCATCCGATATGCCCGCAACCTTTCCGTACATATTCAGCAGGAATGTCATATTCTGTGACATAACAAGCTGGTTTTTGAATATCGGATAATATTTTTCGTCAACCTCGTATCGGCTGTCGTCTATATTGATATATCTCTTTCCGTCCACAGTCCCTTCGCCCATGTATACGCCTTCCACGGTAGAATTGCTTATCCACACCTCAATCCGCTTTTCGGGATTNNCGAGAGATTCATTTCATTTCCGCTCTCGCCGTAGATTATCGCCGCTATATAATTGTCGGATATATCATAGACCTTTTCCGGGTTTGCCGAATCGTAAAACCTCTTCGCGTCAATATCAATATGCCCTACAACAACGGTCTCGCTGTGGCACACAATGAGTGTATCGTATGCCCCGCCCGACGAGCGAAGCGCCGTGACGGTTCCTTCGTCCGTCCCGTTGACGAGCCCTGCAACATTGGTGTCCGCACAAATTCCGTTGTAAAANNTTTTTTGCCGCCCTTATCATAATACGTCAGATTATAATTATCGTCAAAGCCCGCAAGATTGTCGGCGGAAATCTCCAAAACATCGCCTGCCTTCGTTTCATCCAAAATGAACGCAATCGTTTTATCCCCGTCGGTCGGCTCGGTATAATATGCCTTAACCCGACGGCCTATAAAATCGACATGACCGTTGTAATCATATACAACCCCATCTATCATAACGGCATCATCAAGCGCCCCGTCAGGATAAATTGAGGTTTCATTGACGGTTTCCAGCCGCCCTTCTACCGCATACATATCACGGTATCTGTTAAGCAGCGATTCATCCGATTTTTTATACAGGCTCTCCCCCTTATAGGGCAGCATATTCATCACGACGGTGTTTGCCGCGTTTGCCAAAAGCACAATCGCATAAATTTTTGTGAGATTTTCGCTGTCGGACATGCCCTCGTGCAGACGCAGCTGCCTTGCCACCGTCATATATCCCGCAGGATATCCCCCGCGGGTCTCGGCATAGCCTCTGTACCCCAAAACTGCAAGCATCATCTTGGTTGCCTCTTCCAATGTGATGATATCATCGGGGCGGAACATTTTTTCGCTGTCAACATTCAATACACCGAGTTCCGTCAGATTATTTACACTCGCCGCCGCCCAATGCGAGGACGGCACATCATAATAATATGCCCTGTCCTCACTCGTCTTTGCATACTCATCAATTTTCATAAGCCTTGCCGTGTACACTGCGAAATCCGCACGGCTGACTTGATTGTCGTCATCATTATCCGTCTTCAAAACATCGAGGTACTCCATAAGTGCAACCGCTTCTTTAACATTTGAAGAATATTCGACCGCCGCAGAGTCTGCCGCGTTCTCGGGTGCCTCTGCAAAAACCGCGCCCGGCAGGACGACGGCAAGCATCGTGATAAAAGCAAGTAATCTTTTCATGTTCATTGGCTTCCTCCATAATTATTTGAAATATTCATCGGTTGTTATTCAGCAAAGAAAATATAACAACCGACGCCTCTGCTCTTGTGGTCACATTCTTTGGGTTAAAGTCATTATTTCCGTTGCCCTTCAGCACCCCGGTATTCTTAAGATATTCCACGCTCTCCTTGGCATAGTCGGAAATCTCGGCGCTGTCAATAAATTCGGGCTTTGCCGTCTCCTCTCCGGAAATGCCGAGCTTCTTCAGCGTGTTACAGATTATGACCGCCATATCCTCGCGGGTAAGCCCTTCGCCGACGCCGAAGCTGTCGCCGTGTCCGCGGATGATTCCGTTCTCATAGGCCGCCTTTACCGCGTCATAGTACCAGTCACCGTGTTTTACATCACTGAACGCCATATCATTATCCCGTGCCTGCATATCAAAGGCGGTAACAATCATCTTGACGAACTGCTCTCTCGTAACTGCGTCATCGGGCTTAAAGCTTCCGTCGCCCATTCCCGACAGAACTCCTCTTTCCGTCAAATCCGCAATCGCCTCAATCGCCCATGGCACATCGGCAATATCGTTAAAAACGTTCACCCTTGCGCCGATGTTTTCGGGCGAATCGGCGCGATAGTCCCCTACAATGGGGGTGACTGCGTTCGCGCTATCGCCCCTGACAACACCGCCACCGCCGCCTCTGCCGTCGTTATCGGAAGAATTTTCTGTCCCGACCGCAGTCCTATACGCACTCAAAAGCGCGCCGTATGTATCGAATTTCCTCGACATCAAGGCGTAATAAACCTTAGAATTGTCCGTCGCCGTGCCTATGCCAATCTGTCCCGAAAAATCCTTTATCACATCGGTTACATCACCGACACCGCCCGGATGCTCAACCGTCGCAAGTACAACCGCCTCGGCAAATGTCTCGTCGAATGAGGCTTTGATATTCTTCCACTTTGCCTCATCCTCGGCGCACTCGCCCAGAATCGCCGTCACCGCGCTTTGCAGCCGTGTCTTATTCGCCTTCTTCATGGATGAATTTCCCTTTTTGTAATAGCCGGCGGCCGCCGTATCGGTTAAATCCAATATTTCGAAGTAATCCGCAAGGTCATCGATTTTTCCTTCGGATATCGCCGCAATCGCACAAGCCATATCAAAATACTTTTGCGTGTCCTCAAGTGTAGGCGCCGCAACGGGCATTTTCGTCTTTAATCCGTAAAAAATCTTTGCGGGTGCGGAGCAATTTGCCATATCATAAAACTCATTGGAAATACCGAGAACCGTCCAGCGGCCGTTCATAACACCTGCCGCATCGCCGCTTGAATTTGCGCCGAACAGCGCCTCTATCGCCGCCTTGTTGTCCGCCGCCGTAATATAGCTTATAATCTCGGCGTCATTATCGGTATTTCCCTCATAATCAACATACACCGAATATTCTCCGCTTGCACCTGACAGCTTAGCCTTGATGCTGTAAGTGCCGCTTGTCCGCACCGGAACCTGTGCCGCGAATGCCACCGCCGAAATGTCGCCATTGTTGAGGTCTGCCATGGTTTTGCCGGGATTAAGGATAATTACGGACACTTCCTTTACATGTGCCGACATATCAATATTCCCCGAAATAACAACAAGCTCCTTTTCCAGGTTGGTTTCTGTCTGCGCCGCGAATGCCGAAACGGAAATCATGTTCAACGTAAGCATCAACGCAATTATTTTTTTGTACATTAACATTATTCCTCCAGTTTTATTTAGTGCCGTTCAACTTTGAAGATAAACTCCGAAGAAAGCTTTTGTTCCTTCGGAGTTTACACGCCTCATTCCGAAATTACTTGCTCACACTTCTTGTCACGGGCTTCATACTTTCAAAGCTGTTCCATACAAACGCCGAAACCTTTGTATGATTCGCGACGTCGGCGTCGGTAAAGGTACATGATTTATTGATATCATTGCTGTTTTGAGCCGCCATCACCCTTCTGTAATCACACTTAACAAGCCTGTTGTCATCATACGCCGCATATATGATAAGATAGTCCTTATCAGCCGCCGTATTTACAATGTCCGCACTGACAGTGGCTCCGCCCGTCGTTTTCTCAAGCTCGAGATTTGAAACCTCGGTTATCGCATCGCCTGTTGTAAACGAGCCGGTCAAATTCTCATAATCCGCGCCCGAAGCCGTCTTTGCCCCCGTTATCGCAATATTATAGGTTTGATTTGCCCCCGCAAGCGTATTAAACGTAATCGTGCCTGTCTTTGTGCTGACATCATAGCTTGTGGTATAATCGGTAAACGCGCCGTCGTTGATTGACACAAGTCCGTCAAGGCTGTTGTTTTGCAATCCGCCGTCAAACTCAAAGTTTATCGACTTGATTGTCGATTTATGCTCGCTGAGAGAATAGTCGGTATTGCCCAATAAGTCGGTTGTGCTTATACCGCCGATTATATTCGGGCTGTAGGTGTTTGTGACCTTTATTCTGTCTATGCCCAGATAATAGTC
>DOWI01000141.1:0-163 GCA_003519645.1 Oscillospiraceae bacterium | reverse complement strand
TCACCGTTATACGATATAGTAACCTTATCGCTGTCAAAATCAAATTCTGTCAAAAGCTTCACTTGCGATGTCAAATCTTTAGATATCGACCATGAATCTCCTATTGTAACCTTATTGTTCCAAACAATTGCTGTTGTCCACATATTATGATTAGCCCGACAAA
>DOWI01000206.1 GCA_003519645.1 Oscillospiraceae bacterium | reverse complement strand
GGCTTTGGTTGACAGCTTTACCCCAGTATATAAAAAGAAGAAGTGAGGACAAGTGTATGAAGATTGAATTCACCATCCCCGGACCGCCCCAGGGCAAAGCCAGACCGCGGGTAGTGCGTATGAAGAATGGTGCCAGCGTATCATACACGCCGGATAAAACGGTGCAATATGAAGAACTGGTTCGTCTCCGTTTTATGTCAGCTGCTACCGGCCAGCGCTTCCCGGATGATACTGCGCTGCGTATGACGATTATCTCCGGTTTCCCAATCGCTAAGAGCAAATCAAAAAAGCTCCAGGCTGCTATGCTGTCCGGAGCGATCAGGCCTACAAAGAAGCCCGATAGCGATAACATAGTCAAAATCATATGTGATGCGCTGAATGGATTTGCCTATAAAGACGACGCCCAGGTCGCGGAGATTGTACTCAGTAAAAAATATGTTGCCGGTGTTGGTGAGACATTTGTGCGGATCGAGTATGCCCGTTGAAAAAAGTTGAAAGGATGAATGCCATGAATATAATCGTTTACGAGCCAAACAAAGAGCCTTATGTAAAAGAAATCGAGGGCAGTTTGAAATCAATGCAGGGTATTGTTGGGGGTATATTGAAACGCTTAGAGTGATGTCTGACTGCGTGGCAGTTTGCAACGAGGAGGGCACTCTGAAGGGCTTACCTCTGAATGATAGAAAATGGGTAAGGTTATGCGGTACTTTCTTTCTTTGTAAAACAAAAGGTGACGAGTTCGTCGGCTTTGGCAAAGAGGCTGAAGCGGTAAGGAGGATGTGCAGATGAAACAGTTTACGGAAACCTGTGTATTTTGCGGGCAGATTGTCCCGGGCAGAAAACCTACCAATGCTGACCGGATACGTGCCATGTCTGATGAGGAGCTGGCCGTTACTATTATGTGTCCGAATGAAATTGGCATGGCGGAGATACCGTGTGATCATGGCGACGATAAAAACTGCTGTCAATGCTGCCTGGATTGGCTGAATCAGGAGGCAGCACAGGAAGAGCCGGCACAGGAGGTCACATGATGGGGTACTACATACAGCCTGAGCTTGCGGTTATTATTTCGGCGCTGCTGATTGTGATTGCCGTGGCGGTGGGGTTTCTGTTCGGCGCCTGCTTCCGGGTCGGGAAGGGTGCCGACAAGGATATGCCGAAGCCGCCCAAAGGGTGTGAAACCTGCCGGCACAGTCGGTTCAGTATGCCGGATTATACGCAGGACTGCTGCGGGCGATGTGCGATAGGTGGCAATTACGAGGGTTACGAACGGAGGGAAAAATAGCATCATGGGCTTTATTTTTGCGGTCAGTCAGCAAGTCGTTGGAAGAACCCTAGTAGTTAAATATTCAGACGGTTCTGTCAAAATGTACGATGCAATAAGACTCGGGTGCGAATGGTTTCGGATGTCAAACGACTGCTTTTTTGAGATGTATGGTTTTAACTTTAATCCCCATGCACACGGGCTGTATGACATTTGCAGAAAGTTGGTACATGGCGAATAGGTCAAGGAGGTAAGCGCGGATGACGGAAGAACGACTAGAACAATACCGGGCATTAAAGCTGGAAATTGCACATCTTGAAGGCCGTGTCGACCGTATGTTATCGGAGGGTCCGCAACATATAAGTGATTCGGTATCTACGTCAGCCAGTTTCCCTTATTCTAAGCATAAGCTGGTCATCCGTGGGTGTGAGGATCCCGTCACATATTCCACTCGTCTGAACAGATTGCAGAAACGACTTGACCGATCCCGGGCAGAGTTTGACGAGCTGGATAAATACATAATGTCGGTGCCGGATGCGCGGATCAGAGCAATCATGCAGTACAGGTTTATAGAAGGCTGGGAGTGGTCAAGAATCGCCAATCGTATGGGGTGGCTTACAGAAAGCGGGCCAAGATTAAAAATTAAGAAATATCTTGACGCGAACGATATGAACGATTATCATGAATAATAGGAGTTTTGCATCTAGGGCGCTGCCGTTTGGCAGCGTCTTTTTCCTTAGCGTGTGGGTCCCGACGGAAAGGGGCAATATGGACTACATTAACCGCATATTCAACACTGACTGCATTTCCGGTATGAGTATGTACCCGGATAAAAGCATCGACATGATCCTATGTGATCTGCCTTATGGTATCACCGGATGCCGATGGGACAGCGTGCTTCCTCTGGATCAGATCTGGGCACAGTATAACAGGATCATCAAGGACAACGGTGCAATTGTATTAACTGCAAGCCAACCTTTCACAACAGAGCTGATCGGCAGCAACCATAAAATGTTCCGTTATTGCTGGTACTGGGTGAAGAACCAAGTAACCGGCTTTCCTTTTGCTAAAAAACAGCCTCTGCGTTGCGTTGAGGATATCGTAGTGTTTTACAAGCAGGCGCCAACCTATAACCCGCAGGGACTGATTGAGCTCGACAAGCCTGTGCACACAAAAGGCAGAGCCGATAAGTATGCCGAGTTTGTTTACGACCGTCAAACGCTATCAAATGCTTATGATACAAAGTTTACAGGGTACCCGCGGCAAACGTTATCTTTCAAATGCCAGCGCGAAGGCCTGCACCCAACGCAGAAGCCGGTGGATCTGTTTGAATATCTGATCCGCACATACACCAATCCGGGTGAGAATGTACTTGATACCTGTATGGGCAGCGGAACAACAGCGGTGGCCTGTATTAATACAGGGCGTAACTTTACAGGGTTTGAAATCGTCACTGAATACTATGATACGGCTATCCAGCGAATTAATGCTGCATTATCGCCTTCTTGACATTCACCTAATATGTTGTATTATGGAAGAAAAAGGGGGAGTGCTAAGTTGACAAAAAAAGAAACATTTTTAGGTATATGCAGCTATAACAAAGAAAAGATAAAGATTGAACATACAATTGTAGAAGCAAGAGGAAAAGGTAATCAAATAATCCAAAAGTATGACCGCTGGAAGTGCTCTTGTGGGTATTGTTTAAACATGGAATGCAAGGGAAAAAATCCAGAAGCAGAAAACGTATTTTGGATAACAGAATAAATAAAGTATTAATTTAGTGCCGTGGTTATCCCACGGTGCTTTCTTTTACCTGATTTTTGTGAGGTGAATATCTTGACCAGGAAGCAAAAGCGGTTTTGTGAAGAATATCTTATTGACTTAAATGCAACGCAGGCGGCGATACGGGCGGGGTATTCGCCTGATTCGGCTTATTCTATTGGAGCTGAGAACCTGAAGAAACCTGAAGTTCGCGCGCGTATAGACAAGGCGCTAGCGGAACGCTCCCGGCGCACCGGTATAAATGCTGACTTAGTTCTTGAAGAACTGGGAAGACTTATGCGGGTAAATGCTGCAGATGTCATCAACATTGCCGATGCTACTATTAGTAACTCCGCATCCAGAGAAGACACTGCTTGCATATCTTCCGTAAAGGTCAAGGTTATTCCAACGGAGAACTGGGAGATTGTGGAGCGTGAAATTAAGCTTCATGATAAATTAAAAGCCATTGAGCTTGCAGGCAAGCATCTTGGTATGTTCAAGGACAAGATGGAGCTGAGTGGTAAGGTTGACATCGGAAGCGACAAGTTGGATGC
>DOWI01000331.1 GCA_003519645.1 Oscillospiraceae bacterium | reverse complement strand
ATCCCCGTAAAACTTTCCGGACACCTCTGAAACTTCAGGAACTGTTGCAAGATAAATTGATGTAGCTGCACCTTTTTCAACGGACCACATATATTCTTGATGTTTTTCCATCATTTCTTTGAACCAATCCATTTTACCTGATTCTCTTGCCAAATTTGTGCTGACAGAACCGGGTTCACAGGTATTAAATGTAACCTTACTGTCTTTGTAGTTTTTTGCAAACATACGCATAATCCAGAGGACGAAAAGCTTACTTTGCCCATAGGATTTCATCATTGAGTAATTATCTTTCAGTTCAATGTCATTTATGATTGGATCACCAGCTTGGCAATATGATTCTGATGATACTGTGACCACTCTTCCTGATTCGCTTTTTTCCAAAAGATCCATAAGCAGTGTTGTAAGAAGGAAAGGTGCCAATGTGTTTATAGCAAATGTCAGCTCGTGCCCCTCAGTGGTTTCTTTGCGTTCATCTGTAAATTGACCGCCAGCGTTGTTGATTAGCACATCAATATGGTCATATTTTTCATGAAGCTCATCGGATAGCCTTTTTATATCCGTAAGCAGCGAGAGGTCACAAACAATCATATCAGTATCACTATTTTCCTTCTTAATTGCTTCCCAAACAGTTTTTGTTGTTTCCAGATTCCTGCCATGGACAATAACTTTATGTCCTTGTTTTGCAAGAGTCATTGCAGTTTCTGTACCAATACCACTTGATGCACCTGTTACTAAAATAATCTTTTTTTCCATAAGTAAACTCGCTTTCTTTAATTTTATTTTAAAAGAACAGGGCAAATGCAAGCGCTTTTCTTATCAATCGGTTACCTTTTTCCTAAAATAGAAAAACTCCTTTAGGATAATCTCCGAATTTATTTGCCAGTAGTTAATGTCTAGGATATTGCTCAATCAATTCCCATTGCTGACTGCTTGAATTTTCATAGGGCATAAGAACAATTGCCGCGTCGGTTTTATCAGACGAGATGGTGACAACCAAATCTGTATCCTTTAATTTTATGGTGAACACTCCAACCTGCTCCTCAGTAAACTCCCACATAGGGCTGTCATCATCGAGCGGTTGCTGCCACAAGGCAACACCCGCTTCGGGTGTTGCTACAGGCTCAAAGGTTTTATCTGTATACAGATTTTGTAGTTGATAAGTTGCCCCTTCAACATGATTGAATTGCCATGTCAAGCATTTCCATTCATGGTGTGGATATAAAATAATATCGTTGCCATCGGATGTGCCTGCTTTATATGGTCTAAGATTTTTGCCTGTTTCAACATTGTGTATAGCAAAAGAACCACTAATTACTTGTGACATATTATCAGAACCCTCCGTTTCCTGCCCTGTCGCAGTAGCAGCATCTGCTTCTTGCGAAGAGCTATTATCACTCTCTATTTCATCTTGTGCAGCAGTGTTACTACTGATATTCTGTTGTATTGTATTACTACAACCAGTGATTCCTAATGTGCAAATCAATAAAATCAACAGAATCCATAAATGGTTTTTTATACGCATCTTACTTAGCTCCTAACTATATTCACCCTTATTTTTGCAAGTATGGCTTACAAACTTCCATACAATAATCCCATATCACTTTTTCACCCTCTTTTGAAATCCACTTTGGCTTTATATCTTTTTCTTTACAGTTGCCGTAAAACTTACCGGTAACATTTATGACATCGTCCGATGTGGCCAAATAAACGCTCGTTGCTGCTGCTTTTTCCAGTGGCTGCATCATAGGTTTCCAAAGATTGTAGACAATTCTTCCGAGTCCCTTTGCAGAAGNNCAGAAGACACTCTACCCAGATCAGTATCTGCGGAGCCTGGCTCACAGATGTTGAAGGTGACATTGGTGATGCCACGCCTTTTTGCATCTCCCACAAAATATCGCATCACCCAGTAAACATAAAGTTTTGACAAACCATAGACCTTTGTCAAGGAATAGTTATCCTTCAGTTCAATGTCATTTAAAATAGGCTTACCGCCCTGCCTGTAGGATTCCGATGCGACAGTAACAACACGTGCGGCGGGACTTTTTGCCAAAGTGTCAAGCAACAAATTTGTCAAGAGAAAGGGGGTGAAGAGGTTNNCGTCTAAATGGTCATATTTTTCCTTGATTTTATCTGCAAATTTTTTGACCTCAGACATAAGTGACAAATCGGCGGTTATCATATCAAGGTTTTTACTCTCTGTTGCTTTTTTGATTTCTTCATACACNNTTTGTTTTTTGCACATCTCTGCCATGTATAATTATTGTGTGACCTTGTTTGGCTAATGTAAAAGCTGTTTCTTTCCCAATTCCGCTTGATGCGCCAGTCACAAGAATTACCTTCTTGGTCATTTTAATACCTCCGTTTTCGTTTATTATTAATTTGACAATGCTTTAAGGTAAGCCTTTTGAAGATGCCGAAGAATCAAAGCTGTTTCTTCTTTGGCCTGTGCCTTTGTTGCCTTAAAGTGCATAAATCCGTGATCGACATCCTTAAACTCCTTATGAGTAACTTGGACGCCAAGACTTTTCAATTTCTCCGCAAATTCATTTCCCTCATGCCTTAAGGTGTCATGCTCTGCGGTTATTATTAGAACAGGAGGCAGTTCGCCTATTTTAGCGTGTAAGACAGGTGATGCCTGCGGACTTGAAGTATCCGCACCTTTGAAATAGGTGTTTCTTACCAAGTTTATCATCCATGTATTGACAAGAGGGCGTTTCTTACTGCTAGTTCGACTTGAATCTGAACGACTTAAATCAAGTGATGGGATTTCAGATGATATGGCAATCGGCACAAAGCCATTATCGTCTATTGCTTGCAAAGCGACATCAAAGCAAAACTTCCCGCCGGTACTGTTGCCACCTACTGATATTCTGCTTGTGTCCCAGCCAAACAGGTTTCCATTTTCATGTACCCACTTTAAAGCATCATAACATTGTTCTTCTCCGACAGGAAATTGCACCTGTGGTGCTGCAGTGTACCCCGGAATCACGACATAGCAGCCAAGCTCCGAAGCAAGATAACGGGCCACGCTTGCTTCATCCCTAAGGTATTGAAGAATATATGCTCCTCCATGATAAATGACGTGTACTGGTGGTTTTTGATGTTTGTTTATCTGCCGTTCAATATCTTCTTGTGTCGGGGAATAAACATCCACTGGGATTTTTCCGTGTCTTGTTCGAATTTCAATTCTTTTGGGCTTGCTTATCTTTTT
>DOWI01000457.1:13802-15261 GCA_003519645.1 Oscillospiraceae bacterium | reverse complement strand
GTTGTAATTGCCAGTCCCGACGTGATGGGTTTGGTTGGCCGTCTCGGTAAGGTGCTGGGCCCCCGTGGTTTGATGCCCAATCCCAAGGCCGGAACGGTTACGCCCGATGTCGCAAAAGCGGTTACCGAAGCAAAAGCAGGTAAGATTGAGTATCGTCTTGATAAGACAAATATTATCCACTGCCCCATTGGCAAGGTTTCTTTCGGTGCTGAAAAGCTGCAGGAGAACTTTGATGCTCTGCTCGGCGCCATTTTAAAGGCAAAACCCTCCGCCTCAAAGGGACAGTATATACGTTCCTGCGTTGTCGCAACGACAATGGGACCGGGTATAAAAGTCAACCCGAGCAAGGCTGGCGCATAGTCGATACTGTTTTTTCAATTCATTATCATTCGATACTTGACAGGGGGAACCCCTTGTGATAGTATAAAAAAGCTGTCCGAATTAGGACAGCGTGCTGTTCTTCCACAGACAGCAGGTGAAAACCCATGCGGTTTTCCTAACGGCTCTGCCGCCTGCCGAGGACGATGGCTTTAACAAATAGGCAACGCTGAATCAGTCGGCGCAGCTTATATTTGGTTATTGCGTCCTCTCTGTGGCAATCAGAGAGGACTTTTCATTGTGAACAACAAGGTTCCCGGGTACCCGATAGCAATCTTTGATTGCGTTAACGGGTGGGGTTCTTATTTCACCCTAAGGAAAACAGCATTAAAAGTCTGGTTTATCCCCGGGCTGATGTGTTCGGCCCGAACATCGGAGGTGAAACAATTTGCCAAGCGAGAAGATTCTTCAGGAAAAGCAGGCATATGTCGAACAGCTTGCCGAAAAAATGCAGGCTGCTGTTGCAGGTGTTGTGGTTAGCTATAAGGGTATTAACGTAGCGGGCGACACAAAACTGCGAAAGGAGCTTCGCGAGGCAGGCGTGGATTATGCGGTTGTTAAAAACACCATGCTGCACCGCGCAGCCGAAAAGGTTGGACTTGAAGAGCTGGATTCGGTTCTCAAGGGCTCAACTGCACTGGCGCTCAGCTCGGATCATGTTGCTGCTGCCAGAATTCTCACTAAATTCGCCGAAACCAACAAGAAGATGGAGATAAAAGCCGGTTTTGTCGAAGGAAAGGTGATTGATGCTGACGGCATAAAGCAATTGGCCAAANNGGTGGCCAAAGCCTTGGGTGGCCTGAATGCGCCGATTTCCGGTTTCGTTTGCGTGCTCAATGCAAATCTGCGTGGTCTTGCGGTTGCGCTTAATGCGATCGCCGAAAAAAAGGGTGCCTAATTCACGGTGCCAACCAATTTTAATTTAAAATGGAGGATTTCACAATGTCTGAAAAAGTATTAAAGTTAATTGAAGATGTAAAGGCTCTTACCGTTCTCGAGCTTTCCGAGCTTGTCAAAGCACTCGAAGAGGAGTTCGGCGTATCTGCTGCGGCTCCTGTCGCTGTTGCTGCTGCTCCTGCTT
>DOWI01000457.1:0-13796 GCA_003519645.1 Oscillospiraceae bacterium | reverse complement strand
GTTCGCGAAATCACCGGTCTCGGTCTGAAAGAGGCAAAAGAGCTGGTAGACGGCGCTCCCAAGCCTGTCAAAGAGGGTGCATCCAAGGACGATGCCGAGGAGATCAAAAAGAAGCTGGAAGAAGCCGGCGCCAAAATCGAGCTCAAATAATTGGCTTATTATCAATTGTTTGTGTAAACAAAAAAATGAACTACAAAAAAGAGGTGGCTTGATGCCACCCCTTTTTTATTAGACATTAAATCGGAACAGCACGATATCGCCGTCTTTCACGACATACTCCTTGCCTTCGGAGCGGACAAGACCTTTTTCCTTTGCGGCGGTCATCGAGCCCACCGCCATTAGGTCATCAAAAGAAATGACCTCGGCACGGATAAACCCGCGCTCAAAATCGGTGTGGATTTTGCCAGCCGCCTGGGGGGCTTTGGTGCCTCGGGTGATGGTCCATGCCCGAACTTCAGGTGCGCCGGCGGTGAGATAGGAAATCAGCCCCAGCAGGCGGTAGCTTGCCTGAATCAGGCGGTCAAGTCCCGAGCTTTCAAGCCCCAGCTCGGCGAGAAACAGCTTCTTTTCCTCCTCGTCCATATCCGCCATGTCGGCTTCAATCTGGGCACAGATGGGAAGGACTTCCGCTTTTTCGGACAAACCAAGCTCGCATACTTTTTCATAGTGAGGATTGGCTTCCAGATTGTCGGTAAAATCATCTTCGCTTAAATTGGCGGCATATATCACCGGTTTTTTGGTGAGCAGGGCCACCGTGTCAAGGATTTCCTCCTCCTCGTGGGTGCATTCCACCGAACGAGCGGGCTGTCCCTTTTCCAAAGCCGCATAAACCCTGCTCAAAAAATCGTATTCGGTTTGCAGGCTTTTATCGCCCTTGAGCATCTTGGCGGTTTTATCAATTCTGCGCTCCAACATTTCCATATCCGAAAAAATTAATTCAAGATTGATGGTTTCGATATCACGCAAGGGGTCAATACTTCCCTCGACATGGATGATATCGTCATTTTCAAAGCAGCGGACAACATGAACAATTGCATCAACCTCACGGATGTTGGCAAGAAACTTGTTGCCAAGTCCTTCGCCCTTGCTCGCCCCCTTGACCAATCCGGCGATGTCAACAAATTCAATCACCGCATGGGTGGTTTTGGCGGGATGATACATTTCGGTCAGCTTGTCCAGACGCTGGTCCGGAACGCTGACGACGCCTACATTGGGATCAATGGTGCAGAACGGATAGTTTGCACTTTGTGCCCCTGCGTTTGTGATAGCGTTAAAAAGGGTGGATTTGCCCACATTGGGCAGGCCTACAATGCCGAGTTTCAAAGAGAATCGTCCTTTCAGATGTCTGAATTTATTGCGCGGAAGCGGGTGGCAACGATTGCCCGCGCTCGATACTTTCGCATGACTTTAGGGAAAGATGGGGGTAGAATAAAGGATAGCAAAATCGGAAGGCTTAAGAACACCGTTCGCGGTTCTTATAATACCATAGTTTTGTTGACAATTTCAACCGAAAACGGTAAAGTAGAAGGGTACCTTATTTAGAATCAGGGGGACGCTTATGACACCGAATGAAAAACTTGCAGAATTGATGTTTTCCGATGTGAACCTCACACCGGAGCATTTTGAAAATATCTATCCCCCGCGACAACTTAAGGAGGGCGCACGTGTGACCCGTGTCGCCCCCAGCCCCACCGGTTATTTGCATCTCGGCGTTTTGTATGCCGCCATGGTCAACCGTGTGACCGCAGAATCAACCGGCGGCGTGTTTTATTTTAGATTGGAAGATACCGACAAAAAGCGCGAGGTCGAGGGGGGTGCCGAGGATATCCTCAAAGGTCTGAACCATTATGGTGTTCAGCCGGATGAGGGCTTTGTTGCACCGGGCGAGGTTTCCGGAAGCTACGGTCCGTATAAACAAAGCGAGCGCACCGACATTTACCATGTTTATGTCAAATTTCTTGTAGAGCAAGGTCTTGCCTATCCCTGCTTTTGCAGCGAGGAGGAGCGGCAGGCGGCACGTGAAAAACAGGAAAATCAAAAGGTTCGTACCGGCTATTACGGCGAATATGCAGTTTGCCGTACGCTGTCCCCCGAGCAGGTGACCGCGAAAATTGAACAGGGTTTACCTTACGTTGTGCGGCTTCGCAGCCCCGGCAGCGAGGAACGCCGCATTGTATTTGAAGATATGATTAAGGGTAAAATCGAGATGCCCGAAAACGATGAGGACATTGTACTTCTGAAATCGGATGGCATACCTACCTATCATTTTGCCCATGCTGTGGACGATCATCTAATGAGAACCACCCATGTGATTCGCGGAGACGAATGGATTTCATCGGTGCCGAAGCATATTCAGTTATTTCGGATACTGGGCTTTAAGCCCCCAAAGTATGCCCATGTCAGCCCCATTATGAAGGAGGAGAACGGCGGCAAGCGTAAGCTGTCAAAACGAAAGGATCCCGAAGCCGCGGTACACTATTANNTATTATGCCCGGCAGGGCTATCCGGCCGACAGCGTAATCGAGTATCTGATGACGGTTGCCAACAGTGATTTTGAGGAATGGAGACGGCGCAACCAACAGACTCCCCGAAGCTCATTCCCATTCAACCTTAAAAAAATGAGCGTTTCAGGCGCGCTGTTTGATCTTAATAAGCTGAATGATGTTAGCAAAACGGTGATTTCGGGCATGGATGCCAAAACGGTTACCGATGCAGTTATGGAGTGGGCAAAGGAATATAATAAGGATTATTACAGTCTTTTAAGCCGCAGTCCTGAATATGCGCTGGGCATCTTTTCAATCGACCGGGGAAACGCAAAGCCCCGCAAGGATATTGCAAAGTGGAGCGATACCCCCGACTACACCGCCTACTTCTTTCATGAAACCTTTGAAATGACCGACCCGCTGCCGGACAATATTAAGCCGCCAGACGCAGCGGAGATTCTTAAGGCTTACGCCAACGTGTACAATCCGGATGAGGACAAGCAACAGTGGTTTGACACCATCAAGTCGATTTGCCCCGCACTCAGCTTTTGTCCCGAGGTGAAGGAATATAAGAAAAACCCGGACGGTTACAAGGGACATGCAGGTGATGTCAGCACCGTGATTCGCCTTGCCGTGACAGGCAGGCGCAACACCCCTGACCTTTGCAGTATTATGCGGCTGCTCGGAAAGGAAATCGTGCTGGAGCGGTTGAAGAAGATGGAGCCAACACTTTTACAAAATTGACTGATTATGTACGAATGCAATCCCCAACGTCCCATATTTCAATAAAAATCTTAAGGCAAGAGCAGTGCCCTTGCCTTACAAGGTTTATTTTTAATAAGGAGCTATAAGATATGGCAGAAGAGAAATCTGTGATCAGTGCAGCCGGTAATTTTATACACGATATAATTGAACAGGAGCTTGCCCCCGGCGGGCGCTGTGAAGAGATGAAGGTGCATACTCGGTTCCCCCCCGAACCCAACGGCTATCTGCACATCGGTCATGCAAAGGCTATCTGCATTGATTTTGGTACGGCGGAGAAATACGGCGGGCTTTGCAACCTGCGTATGGATGACACCAATCCGACCAAGGAAGATGAGGAATTCGTCGAGGCCATTCAGGAGGATATCCGCTGGCTGGGCTTTGACTGGGATGACCGCTTTTATTTTGCATCCGATTATTTTGAAACCATGTATGAAATTGCGGTTAATCTCATTAAAAAAGGGCTGTCATATGTATGTGAAATGACGCCGGAGGAGATGCGCGCCAACCGCGGTGATCTAACCCATCCTGCTGTCAGCCCGTATCGTGACCGTCCGATGGAGGAAAGTCTGGACCTATTTGCCAGAATGCGGGCGGGAGAATTCCCCGACGGACGCATGACACTTCGTGCCAAGATTGACCTTGCCAGCGGCAATTTCAATATGCGCGATCCTGTTATATACAGAATCAATCACATGCATCATCACCGTCAGGGTGACAAATGGTGCATCTATCCCATGTATGATTTTGCTCATCCCCTTGAGGATGCCATTGAGAAAATCACCCATTCGCTTTGCTCCCTTGAATTTGAGGATCACCGCCCGCTTTACAACTGGGTGCGGGACAATTCCGGACTAGAGGGCAATCCGCGCCAGATTGAGTTTGCAAGACTCAACCTGACACACACCGTCATGTCCAAGCGCAAGCTGAGAAGGCTGGTGGAGGATGGGAAAGTGTCCGGCTGGGATGATCCGCGTATGCCGACACTTAGCGGACTTCGCCGCCGGGGTTATACACCTGCCTCGATTCGTAATTTCGTCGAGCGAGTGGGTGTTGCCAAAACCAACAGCACGGTTGAGCTTGCTTTGCTGGAACACTGTCTTCGTGAGGATCTCAATCAAAACGCCGAGCGGGTGATGGCGGTGCTTCGCCCGCTAAAACTGACCATAACCAATTATCCGGAGGGGCAGAGCGAGACGTTTACAACCGAAAACAATCCAAACCGTCCCGAGGATGGCAGCAGGGACATCACCTTTTCGCGCACACTCTGGGTGGAGCAGGATGACTTTATGGAGCAGCCGGTGAAGAAATATTTCCGTCTGTTTCCCGGCAATGAGGTGCGGCTGAAATCGGCGTATGTTGTGAAATGCACAGGCTGCGTTAAGGATGAAAACAGGAATGTGATTGAAGTGCTGGCGGAATATGACCCTGCTACCAGAGGCGGCAACACGCCGGATGGGCGCAAGGTAAAAGGGACCATCCATTGGGTGGACGCCGCCACCGCCGCCGATGCAGAGGTGCGGCTGTATTCAACATTATTCCGGGATTCCGATCCGGAAGCCGACAACAAGGATTTCATGGAGTGTCTCAACCCCGATTCGCTTGAGGTGTTGACAGGCTGTAAGGTTGAAGCCGGTCTTAGCGCTGCCACTGTACCTGCATTCTACCAATTTATGAGGTTGGGTTATTTCTGTGTAGACAACCGCGACTCGAAACCCGAACGCCCCGTGTTTAATCGGGCGGTTTCATTGAAGGATAGTTTTAAGGCATAGAAACAAAAGAAAAGGGTGCTGCGATGATAATACGCAGCACCCATATTTTATTGTAATGTTGTTTGGTGATGATCTGTCTATTCCACACTTGGGTTCATACAGGCGCCGCCACTGATCACAACGCCGCGTTCGGCATCAAGTGTTACGGTGGTTCCGCTCTTCAGAATGTTTGTCGCGCCGCCGGCTTCAACGATGACGGGCTTATCCAATGCCATACCGACAATGGCGGCATGACTGTTAAGGCCGGCAGCTTCTGTCACGATTCCGGATGCCTCCTTAAGCAGATGCAGTATATTATTGCTGGTCTGCGGAATAACAAGGATATCTCCACTGCGGAAGTGCTTCAGCGCATCTTCTTCATTTTTTGCGACGCAAAGGTTGCCGCATACCGAAGCATGGGTGGCTCCGATTCCCTGAACAAGAATGTTTCCCACCAAATGTACTTTGAGTAGGTTTGTGGTTCCGGATATGCCCAGAGGAGCACCTGCCGTGATAACCACAAGGTCACCGCTTTTCAGCAGTCCGGCGGCGGTTGCTTTTTGGACAGCGTGTTCAAAGAGGTCGTCAATGCTTTCCATTTCTTCTGTCAGGACAGGGATAACCCCCCATGACAGATTCATTTGGCGCATATAAACTTTACTCGGTGTACAGCAGATGATGGGACAAGCGGGACGGTATTTTGAGATCATCCTTGCGGTGGCGCCGGTCTTGGTGACGGTGAGGATCATGGCAGCCCCGAGGTCGTGGGCGGTTGTTACGGTAGCATGGGAAATGGCGTTGGTTACATTGGGCGGATCATTCATATCACGAGTTGAAAACCGTCGTTTATAGTTTATATCCTGTTCGGTGCGGATGGCAATCCGTGCCATTGTCCGCAATGCTTGAACCGGATATGCCCCTGCCGCGGTTTCACCCGACAGCATAATGGCGCTGGTTCCGTCATAAATGGCGTTGGCAACGTCGGTTGTCTCGGCACGGGTGGGACGGGGATTTTTCATCATGGAATCCAGCATCTGGGTAGCGGTAATGACCTGAAGTCCCGCGTTATATCCTTTATGGATCAGCGATTTTTGTATGCTGGGAAGCCTGTCAAATTCAATTTCAACCCCCATATCTCCGCGGGCAATCATAATACCATCTGATACCTTGAGAATATCGTCAATATTCTCGACGCCTTCGGAATTCTCAATCTTGGCAATAATACGGATGGTATGGTTATCGTTGCGCTCCAGCTCCTGACGAATCTCTAAAACATCGTCCGCGCGGCGGGCAAAGGATGCGGCAATAAAGTCGGCTTCAACATCACAGGCAAATTTAATATCCGAGCGATCGCGATCACTCATAAACGGCATGGAGAGCTTGACCCCCGGCACATTAATGCCTTTGTTGGAGGAGACAAAGCCGCCGTTAATAACGGTGCAATGAATATCCGTTGCAGTAGTTTTCTCAACCTGAAGCGCGATCAATCCGTCATCGATCAAAACTGCGTCTCCACGTTTCACATCGTGGACAAGCCCCGGAAAGCTGATGGATGCTTTGCTGCTGTCCCCCTCTGTTTTCTTGGACGTGAGAATATAATTGTCTCCGGCGTGGAGTTCGACTTTTTCCTTAAACGTACCCAGCCGTATTTCAGGTCCTTTGGTATCAATCAAAATAGCGATGGGAAGATTCAGCTCATCCCGCAGCTTTTTAACCATATTGATACGGGTAAGGTGGGTGGCGTGATCCTGGTGTGACATGTTAATACGGGCCACATCCATGCCCGATTGCATCAATTCACGAAGCACCTCCGGATTGTCTGTAGATGGTCCCAGTGTGCAGATTATTTTTGTTTTTCTCATTCAGTGATACTTCCTTCAATAAACAAATTTTCGCCTATTATATAGTATAGACAAAATAATCTTGAAAATCAAGGGTGAAACATTATAACAAAGGAATATAAGGCGGTAATAAAAAAGATGCCATATAGTTGCAGGCATCTTTTTTAGACATGGAAAGACCTGTGGAGCAAAACGCTCACCCGCAGGTGTGGTTGCGGAACTAGGGATGTCAAACAGCCGGCACAGACCCAAATGCAAAAGCCAAACCATTCCTTATCACTTTTTTCAGTACAGTTATTTTACTAGAAATCTTACAGTTCTATTCTGAATGTTCTTAATTATAATTATAGTACAAATGATAAAAGAAGCCAATTGCAAAGCAATCGACTTCTTTCGACAAATATTCTGGTTGCGGAACTAGGATTAGGATGACGAACAGGTTCGAATCCCAGACTTACCACGAAAAAGAGAGCATTATACAGCTGACGCTGCACATGCTCTCTTTTTGGTTGCGGAACTAGGATTCGAACCCAGACAAACAGAGTCAGAGTCTACGGAAGCGCTGCTTACACCATGCTTTCTTTCACCATAACTAACCATATAAAACCCAGTGTCCATGCGGGTTCGGGTGAGATATCCCGCCTTGACTCCGGAAAGACCGATGACGCCTGGAAATCTAGTTTTCAGGATTTTTGGTCGATATTTGGTCGACATAAGGTTACTAATAAAACAGAACGAATATTCAGGGCTGGACAATGGGCAAAGAACGCCGGATAAAAGGACACACGTTTACGGATAAATGTTTTGACCGCCAGTAATATATATGTGATACATCTTTCGGAGCGTAAATTATAATAAAGGTCAATTTAGGTTAGTTGAGAAGTTAAAATAAATACACGAACTTATTTTCCGTAATAAAACAAAACATATGTATTTGTTTTTTGAATGTTTGCTTAATTTCCTCCAAATAATACTGCATGATAATATTATGAGGTGGGAATATGATAAAATCTGCGGCCGTTCTTTTAGGTGAATATAAAACCTATGCCTATACGGTTGATATCATCTGTGCGTGAATATAAATCGAGAGCCGCACAAATATGATACACTTTATGATAGCGTCATCAATTTTCACGTCATCTATTTTCCCTGCGCAGAAACAAATCGCCTCATAAACGCACATTAAAGCATATACCGCATTTTAAACAACTCAAATTTAATTTGCGATTTGAGTTGTTGCGTTTTAGTTGTTAAATTTTTAAGTTCTTTAAAAATTGTTTAACTTTTTAAAGCAATTGTTGATCTCTTGTTGATTTCTTGTTGATTTCTTCGTGCCATCCGTATATACTAATAGTACAGACGGAGGTTGATCTCATGACAAATGAAGAGTTACTAGCTTTAATTGATGAAGTAGTCAAATCTAGAGCGGAATACCAGCATATCGAATTAAAAGCCGCACGCAAAGGCTGTCCTGAAAAGTTGTATGATACCTTGTCCAGTTTTTCAAATCGTGACGATGGCGGTATTATCCTTTTCGGTATTGATGAGCAGAATCAGTTTGAAAAATGTGGTGTTTATGATTTGCAGGATATCCAGCAAAAAGTAACGGAGCAATGCAATGCTATGGTGCCAAAGGTTAGGCCTCTGTACTCCTATGCCGAGGCAGATGGCCGCTACTTCTTTTCCGTCGAAATTCCTGCAATCGACATATCGGAACGGCCTTGTTATTATGCGGGGAAAGGCAGGTTGAAAGGCTCCTATATCCGCGTCGGAACCAATGATGAACCCATGACCGAATACGAAATATATAGCTACGAAGCCTATCGAAAGAAATATCAGGATGATATCCGACCCATTTTCCGCGTTACGGAGACAGCTTTGAATCAGCCCGCCCTGGCGAACTATTTGAGCCGACTCACTGAAAACAAACCAAATCTGGCAAGGCTCAGCGCGGAGCAGATTTCCGAACTGATGAGCATCACGGTGGATGGACAATACTCCTTGGCGGCGACAATGCTATTTGGCCTCTATCCACAGGCATATTTCCCTCAGCTATGCATTATCGCTACCGTTATACCGGGCATCGAGGTCGGTCAGCTCGGAAAAAATGAGGAGCGCTTTACCGATAACCTGCGCATAGAAGGAACTATTCAGGATATGCTTACCGAAGCGCTTAATTTTGTAAAAAAGAATATCCGTATAAAAACAATTATCGACTCTGGGACAGCTGTGCGGCAGGACGTAACGGACTATCCGCTGACCGCCGTTCGGGAGGTTGTTCTCAACGCCCTTGTTCACCGCGATTATAGCATCCATACGGAAGGGATGCCTATTCAGCTGCAAATCTTTTCCGACAGGATTGTTATAACAAACCCCGGTGGACTCTATGGAAAAATCAGCCTGGATCAGTTGGGACAGATACAGCCGGATACCCGAAATCCGGTTTTGGCTACTGCCCTCGAAACACTGAAAATCACAGAAAACCGCTATTCTGGAATTCCGACTATTCGTCGGGAAATGAATGGCGCAGGGCTTCCCATGCCGCAGTTTGAGGATGTGCGAGGCAATTTTAGAGTCACTCTTTTCGGGGATCGGAAGCTTTCCCCGAAGAGCACCTCCAATGCCGATGCGCTGTTAGCCTTCTGCTCGACGCCAAGAAGCCGAGAGGAGATTGCCTCCTTTTTGGGTGTTTCATCCGTTCCATATGCCATAACAAGGTATGTGACCCCCTTGGTTCAATCGGGAAAAATATTGCTCAGCCACCCTGACCGTCCCAGAAGTCCGAAACAAAAATATACGGCAAAAGTATAGCGTTTCATATCAAGAAACTCTGCATAAAAAGCCATGCCGAAATAGAGCTACACCCCGGAACCAACAGACGGGGTGCGGCTTTTTATGTTTTTAGTCCTGCACAGGAATTTGAAGCAAAGCGATTCTGCCGTATATAAAAGAAGATGAGGTGTTTGCAAGTGAAAAAAGTATTGGTTTTTGCAATCGGAAGTATTCTGATACTCGCCGGTGTGGTGTGGTATAACTCAGTGAATGGCGGCAAAGCATACGAGCCGAAGAAATCCCCGGTTACGTCCGAAATCGCCACAGGAACGTCGGCGGCAGTAAATATCGCGGCACCCATTGTTGTTGAACAAACCGAATCGGAAACGACCGATACATGTCATACGCAAAAACTGGAGATTGCCATACCGACACGTATTGGCACGATGTCGGGATATGCCCCGCCTTTGCCGGGGGAACCGGACGATAATCCGCCGGATGGAACGTTTTCATTACAATAACGCGGAAAATATTTTTGTAATAAGTTTGCTAAAAAAATTAGGAGGAATGCCTGTGAAATATTTAATGATAACAGTTATTATCGTAATTGTGCTGATGGCGAGCTTTGCTGGCTGTTCTCGTCTGGAAAACTTTTCTACGGACAGCTCCGCAGCAACTGTCAGCAGCAGAACAAACGAAGCGCCGACGGTGGTCATAAGCATTGACAAAAATACTTTGGCTGCAATTACGGAATCCACGGCCGTTATATCAACGGATACTTTCTCTCAAACGCAGCCCAATTGGGACAAACCTGCGGTGACTACAACGAGAATTGCAACAACGAGCAAGCCAACCACGACAAAGCCTATTATCACAACAACCAATGCTTATACTACGACCACCACAAAAGCTCGCTCCGACCCGTGGGTATATCCGTATGACCCGGGGCAGATATATAAGGATGCCAAAGCATATGCCCTTTCTATCGGCCTGCGATGGATGGATTCGTTAACCAAAGATAACGCCCATTGGGTTACGCCGCTTAGTACCGTTCCGTGGACAAACGATGGCATGACGAAAACCCTTGAAGAAAAGGTTTACTCAGAGATTTCAGAAATAAAGGGGTTTGGTATTTATACGGCAATGAATCTATATATGGAACCCGACCCGGAGGACATCGGCGATTATTATGTATATTACTTGCTCGGATAATCGGCTAGAAGGAGGATATCAACATGATCCCACGTTTTAAGAAAGCCCTTGGAATATTAGGGTCTGCGGTATCTCTGGCATTAATTTTGACGCTTGCCTGCTCTGCGGCAGTGGGTGACGGCACCAATACAAAGGTAGATAAATCCAAATTAGCGATTGATCAGGTTACAGGTCAACCATATTCGTATGGCGGATATACAATCAATATGTTTACCACCTCAAACGGCGGCGCACAATATGGCGGGAAGTCCTATGCCTATTGTATCTAACGGGGCAAAGCAGTCCCCAGCCTGAATTACACCTCAAAAGCTGCTACTAAAAGTTCCTATTGGAACAACCTGTCATATACCGCTAAGATCGGCATATCCTATACGTCCCTATACGGCTTCCCGTCGCAAACGCCCGATGATCTGTATGCCGGGACCGCGGATAATGCCTATGCGGCGACGCAGGTCGTTATGTGGGAATTTGAGTTGGGCTACCGCAATCTGTCGGGACTCACCAACCGCACGCTGTATGATGGGTATATCAAGGGAACCGGCGCGGCCGTGCCTTACGGCAATATCGAAATTTGTATAGCCAATCATTCGAAAATCCCGCCCTACGGGTATAAAAATCCTGACGATGCCAATTCCGGGGCGCCGCTGACGCTAGCATATAACAGCGGCACCGGCAAGTACGAAGGAACATTCACGGATTCCACCTACATCAACAAAAGCTATTTTCAGGTAAAAACCGCAAACGGCGTGGAGGTATCCTATCCAAACAGCACCACGATGAAGCTGGCGGTCAGCCAATATTTCCCTAACCCCATTCCGCTGACCTTTGAGCACAAGATGCCGGCCAACGCCGCCAAGCAAGCATTCTTTATTTTGGAGGGAACGACCGACAGCCGCAATCAGGTACTGTGCACCGGCGCCGCTCTCGACCCTAAATTTTATTATGTCAACGTTGTGACAAAGCCAAGAACCGGCACACTGACCATTCGAAAAACCTCGGAGGATGGCACAGCGGCCGGTTTTTCGTTTAACATCAGCGGTAACGGCATAAATCGGAACGTAACGACGGACGGCAGCGGGCAGGCCAGTTTGTCCATCAACGAAGGGACGTACACGGTGACGGAAATCGGCACACCTGATCGATATGTAGAGCCGAGCAGCCAGAGCGTGACCATTCAAGGCGGCGGCAATCATACCCTTGCTTTCCACAACGCTATAAAAAAGGGCTACGTACGGTTTGTCAAAAAGTGCACCTTTTACGATGGCTACCTCAGCGGCGCGGTGTATCGGATATACAAATCGGATGGCACCTATACGGGCCAAGCTTTAACATCCAACGCCGCGCAATGGGTGTACAGTCCATTATTGTCCTACGGCGATTATTACCTCCAAGAGTATTCCCCACCCGCTTATTATGCCAGGGATACGCAGAAATACCCGTTTTCCATCCGTGATAACGGCGCGAGCGTTCCCGTCACCACCTACAACAAACCCACCGGCGATTTGCGCCCGGAATTTATCACCCCAAACTCGGTTTACCGCAACGGGACGGAAATCGTTGTCAGTTATCTGATTCATAACGACAGCCCTTGCGAATGGACGCCTACCCGCCCGGTCAGCGTCAGCTTCAAGACAATTTTTGACGATGGAACAACAATTAATAACAACGCGGCGGTAGTGGTTCCCCGGTTCAGTTATAATTTGGTGTATTACAAGCTAAAAATCAACGACGCGACTGCGTTGGTCAAGCTGGAATGCAAAGTGACCTCACCGCCGGATATGGACGAACCGAACAAGACGAACAATACAACCGCCGTCACCCTGCCGGTGGTGAAAAACCCGGAATCACAGACGCCGGATACCAAATTCGAGAATACGCCGCCGTATTTCTTCAAGCCCTCCGAAACCGCGTCTGTTCCAACAGGCGGCCAGCCCGTGGTCACCAACGCGTCGTGGCAGCAGTGGGAGTACAGCGGCGCGTTCGTACTGCGTACCTACGGCGCGGCGCTCCAGCCGGAGCAGACGCTGACGCCGGATGTTAATTCCCTGTCCCATGTGTTTAAAAACGGGTACTGGTACATGAAGTCCGGCTATGGATTTGGTTTTCTCGCCAAATCCAGGCTGGTCACGCAACCGGGGTGTTCATCGCCAACCACGTCCATGTTCAATTTACCGCAGAACGGCAACGCGTATCTACCGGAATTCGGGTACGAGTTGGCGGCGGGAAAGTACCGTTCCCTGCGTCTGACCGCCGCCGATAAACTGGAGTTTGAGCCGAATCCCCATTCCATGATGAAGGACGGCACGCCGGACACGCGGCGGATCAGCTTCACGCCGATTTGGTATCCTGATGGGAATTACGCGGTCAAGACCTACCTCTATGACTGCTGGACGCCCGCCGGGATGTTAAGCTATGCCGATACCCCGACACCGATTGTGATTGCCGGGAACGTTTATCAGGATTGGTACATCAAACACACCGAGTAACGCGCCGTCGGGCGCGTTTTTTATATAAAAAAATAAAAAAGGATGGATTACACTATGTTTAAAGCTCTTAACCTCACCCACAAGCTGGCCCGCAAGGCCAAAACCGTTCTTCGCGACCGCAAGGGCGCGTCGGAGCTGATCGCCGTGGTCGGCCTGATCATCATCGTCATTGTGCTTCTGTGCGTATTGTTTGCGCCGCAAATCACCGACTGGTTCAATGACTTGGTTATGCCCGGTCTGAAAACCGCTACGGATAATTTGTTCACGTTCAGTGCGTGACGGTTATTCAGGGTGCGCTGTTCGCGGCGGTATTGGCCTACGCCTCCGTCATTGATATCCGAACGCGTACCGTTCCGAACCGCATCCACGCGCTGTTATTGTTAACCGGTCTGCTCACCGTTTCCCTGTCCTCGGTATTATGGGCGCTGACATTGTTCAGCGTCTTTTTTATTGTCGCTCTGGCAACAGATATCGGCGGCGGGGACGTGA
>DOWI01000279.1 GCA_003519645.1 Oscillospiraceae bacterium | reverse complement strand
GTGATCATCCCGTTTATGGACTTATTTGCTACGCCCCCGATGGGCGATGACATTACGAACTTCCTAATGAATACCAGCCTGCATCCTTTAGCGGTTTCCCTGGCAGCGCTACTACTTATAGCCGGATTAGCCCTTTTGGCCTTCAAAAGAGGCTTGTTATGCAAGATTGCCGAGATATTCCGCGCACTGTTCCAGACAGAATTTCGGAAAGGGAAATTGGTCTTTCTGATCAAAGTGATCATCGGCGTTGCGCTGGTGTTCATTGTTGGTCTGGTCGGGTTTCGTATACTGGCTCCCGAACCTGTTCTGGAAACATCGTTTGTAATGACAGTCGGTCTGGATACAGAGGATGTCAAGTTGCCGTTCGAGGCAAAGCAGAGCAAACCCTATAGCATGGACCTGACACTTGATGGCCAAGGCATTCTGACTGATATCCAAATCTACAATGAGGAAGGCACCCGGGTTTATCAAACTCTTGCGGAATCGTTTACGCATAATGGCTACGGCTCACTTAAGCTAGAGAAGGGCCAATATGAGATGGTGCTAACATTTTTGCAGGAACCGCAGGATATGGAGGCGCATTTTCGTATCATGGGGTATGATTTTACGAGGGATGAAATAGAGGCGTTAAAGAAAATCTATGATCCGGATACTCGTGCTACCGGTTATCCGATCAAGTTTTCGGCCACGATCAAATGAACTATTGGCGACGATCAAGTGAAGGTGAATTACGAAAGGAGCATTAGGACTATGAAGCTTTTAATTCACGACCTTGAGGAAAGCCAAGCCAAGGCGCTATTGCCGGCGTCGGCGTCGACTGACAACACAATCGTAATATCAGATGACGGCACCATCCGTAATTGTGTCGGTTGTTTTGGCTGCTGGATCAAAACGCCGGCGGCCTGCGTAATCCGCGATAATTATGGCGATTTGGGAGAAACCTTAGCCAAATGCGACGATGAACTGGTAATAATTAGCGAATGCTTCTATGGCGGATTCAGTCCGTTCGTGAAAAACGTCATGGACAGAGCAATTTCCTATGTACATCCGGATTTCGTAATCAGAAATAAAGAAATGCACCATAAGATAAGGTATCGCAACCATTTTGATTTGACGGTCTGGTTTTATGGCGCGGACATTTCCGAGAATGAAAAAGCGACCGCCTTGGAGCTGGTGCAAGCCAATGCCGATAATTTCGACTGCACTGTCCGCTCGGTCGGTTTTATTAAGGACATTTCAGAAATCGAGGAGCTGATCAAATGAAAATAGCCTTGATTAATGGCAGTCCGAAGGCGAATGGCAGCGTGTCCGCACTGATTTTGCAGAGCCTACGGGAGCGGTTTCCTGATCATCAAGAACAACGAGATGATGGCGCATGCTGTACCTGCAGCACTTGCGGCAGCGACACTAGTGGCGCATGCGGTACTTGCATCAACACATATCATTTCAGCAAACCTCAGATCAACCAACAGGATTTGGCAGAGCTCGCTGCATGCGACACATTAGTTTTTGCTTTTCCGCTCTATGTTGACGGTATACCGTCGCACCTGTTAAGCTGCCTGTCTCAAATGGAAGGTTATTTAAAACCGCTTGCCAGTAAAGAGATGCGGGTCTATGCCATTGTGAATTGCGGCTTTTATGAAGGCCGGCAAAATCAACATGCCCTGGATATGATGCAAAACTGGTGCGCAAAAACCAGGCTTATCTGGGGAATTTTATATAAGATTGGCGGAGCGATGGGGTGGCGCCAGCAGATCAAAGTAAACGGGCTCAAGGTAAGGGATTTGTCGCTGAGGAAGTAAGGCCAGGGAGGCGGGAAACGAGTCTGAAAGCATGGATGCGGTAGTCTCTATTATTTTCGTTAGGGAGGTTTTGACTTGAGAAAAAAGATTGAGATGGTACTGGAAAGAATAAGAGCTTGCGGTGCGGAGTACGGTGATATCAGGATCATTGACACCATTAAGGAATCCATAACAACCGAAGATCAAATGGTGGCAGATATTATCGACTCCAGAAGCAAAGGCGCGGGCATCAGGGTTATTCTAGACGGATCCCTTGGCTTTGCGGCTACTCAGGATTTGAGCAATCTTGCTGAGACAGTGGAAAGAGCGATCCAAATTGCTCAGGCGGGAAGAATGCTTCAAAAAGAGAAGATTGTTCTGGCGGCAAAAGAAGCAGTACAGGATGAATATAATACCNNAAGAAATAGTACAGGATGAATATCAGACCCCCATTGAAATTGATCCTTTTACAGTATCAAAGGAAGATAAAATAAATCTTCTACTTAGGGCCGAAAAAGCAATGCGAGAGGCCGCCAAGCTTAGCAGGACAACTGGATCAATGGTTTTCCAACGGCAGGATAAGATATACGCTGATACCGAAGGGTCCTACATAGTTCAGAGGTTATATGAGTCAGGTGCAGGCATTGAGGCTGTGGTCAATAGCGAAACTGATTCCCAGATAAGGTCTTATCCCAACAGCTCTGGAGGGAATCATGCCACTGCGGGATATGAATTTGTGGAATCCCTGAAACTTGTCGAAAATGCACCCCGTATCGCCATTGAGGCGGAAAGACTCATTAACGCCGAGCAATGCCCTTCCGGTCATTATGATTTAATAATTGACAGTTCGCAGATGGCGCTGCAAATTCATGAAAGCATAGGACATGCTACAGAACTGGATCGCATCTTCGGCTCCGAAGCTGCTTATGCGGGCATGAGTTTTCTGCTGCCCGGTACCATCAATGATAATTTCAAATATGGATCAGAATTTGTGACCGTAGTAGCTGATGCAACAATACCAAAAGGGTTAGGCAGTTTCGGCTATGATGATGATGGCGTGAAAGCGCAAAAAACAGTGCTTATTGATAAAGGGATGCTGAAAAACTATCAGACATCAAGAGATACGGCATCCAAAATCGGGCAATTGTCTAATGGCACAAACAGAGCCGATGGATGGAGCAACATACCTATTGTCAGGATGACCAATATTAACTTGCTTCCGGGCAGTTTTGAGCTGGACGAGTTAATTAAAGGCATCGACGACGGGTTTTATCTCTGTACCAACAAGAGCTGGAGTATTGATGACAAGCGGTTGAATTTCCAATTTTCCTGTGAAATAGCCCATGAAATTAAAAATGGCAAATTGACAGGCAAGATCTATAAGAATCCCATCTACACAGGTATCACCCCGAAATTCTGGGGGAGCTGCGACGGCGTAGGCAATGAAAAACACTGGATCCTATACGGGGTGCCTAATTGCGGGAAGGGGCAGCCAGGGCAGGTAGCTCATGTCGGACATGGATCGGCACCCGCAAGGTTTAGAAACGTAAAGGTAGGTGTTGAGGATGTTAAATAAAAAGGAGTCCTACGCTATTATTGATAAAGTGCTGTCCTACTGCAACTACTACACCATGGCAACCTTGATTTCTCACGAAGAAGGATTAACACGCTTTGCCAATTCGGAGATACACCAAAATGTGTTTAAAAGTAACAATACCTTGGAAATTACGATCCATGACGGCAAAAAACAATCAAAGAACTCCACCAACATATTAGATGATGAATCCCTGAAGGAACTAGTAAGAAAAACCGAACAAAATCTAAAATTTATGCCGGAAGGTGAGTATGAAATTCCCAAGGTTACAGCCCCGGCAGAAATCGCGAATGAAGAATATGATGCAGAGCTTGAGAGTGCTTTCGGAATTCCCGGGAGGGCAAGTCTCATAAAATCGTGCATTGAGAGCTTAGATGATGATTATACGGCGTCGGGGGCTTTCTCGCTTAATAAAATGGTTTTCGCCATGGGAAACAATAGTGGTATAAAAAGGTTTTGCAGACTTGACAATGTTAGCTTTAATACTGTTATTACACATAAAAACGGGCCTTCTGGTTATGCCGAATACGCCACCGATAAATCCGCGGATATGGATGTAACTAAGTTGTTTAACTCTGCTTACAGCAAGGCAAAGGCAGCTTTGAATCCCGAATCCCTCGAGCCAGGCAGTTATACTGTTATCTTAGAGCCTTTGGCAGTGGGGGACCTGCTTAGTTATATGAGTTATTGCGGCTTTTCCGCAAAATCAGTTGATATCGGCATCAGCTTCCTCGCAGGCAAAAAGGGGCAGCAGGTTTTTGGTGAAAACATCAGTATTTATGATGATCATACTGATGGAAACACATTTAGTTTGCCCTTTGATTTTGAAGGCTATGAAAGGAGAAAGCTCAATATAATCGATCAAGGTGTGGCTAAAGAGCTGGCCTATGATGTCAGGACCGCATTAAAAGAAGGCGTAGATACAACGGGACATGGTCTTGGTGAGGCATCAACAGGAGGATTCCCCATAAACCTGATCATGAAAAACGGTGCTAAGAGTTTGGAAGATATCATCAAAGAGACCGACAATGCCATACTGGTAACAAGGTTTCATTACATGAATGTCGTGGATCCCAAAAAGGCACTTTTCACCGCATTGACAAGAGACGGACTGTATATGGTAAAGAACGGGCAAATCAGCCATGCCGTTAAAAACATGCGTTTTACTGAAAGCATGCTCAACGCATTCAATAAAGTAACGGAAGTCTCCAAAGATAGAACAAAGGTTCCGGGCTTTTTTGGGGTTTCATACGTCCCCGCCCTGCCAGTAGATGATTTTCACTTCACAGGCAAAACTGAGTAAAATTCATCACCGTAAAAGCCCCGAGCCGATGGCTCGGGGCTTTGATGACACAGGGGGACGGTTCTCCTGTGCTGTTTCTGGTTATGACGCTCTGCAGCACAGGAGAACCGTCCCCT
>DOWI01000325.1 GCA_003519645.1 Oscillospiraceae bacterium | reverse complement strand
TGGCGGAAGCTCTCGGCTCTACACAATCCAGTATCAACCGCTATGAAAACGGACAGGCCACCCCTACCGTTGCGCTTTTTCGCACTTATGCGGATTACTTTGATGTGTCGATGGATTATATCTTTGCCCGGACGGACAAGCCGCAGGGAAAGCAATACGAATACAAGCCCAATATCGCAGTTGGAAATCAGCAGATGCGGCAGTTTATTGATATGTNNCTTTGACCCGGAATCGCCTGTCAGCGAGAAGATGAAAGAGACACTATTACAGATGATGGGAGGGCAAGATGCATGAGAGATATGATTTATTATCCGGGTTTTGAAGTTCAAGATAAAGTTTGGCTGAAATTTGCTTTACTGTATTTCGATAATTTGCGACCAATTATACCGTATACCATTGTACCGGAAACGGAATATCTCAGTGATGGCTTTCGCTATATTATGAATGAGACGGATTTAGTTAGACCATATAGGCCGCAATATGAAGAAGGTGTATGCGCTTCAACTTTGGCTTGCGATGAGTTTGAGGGGTACCTTCGTAATCCAGAGAGATACAAGGGTTATTTTGGCCGGACTCATACAACACAACTTCCTGAAAAATGGAGAAGCCGTGAGCACCAAAATTGCACTTTATTTGAAGGCAAATATTCAGACGCATTCTTTAATTTTTGTATTGAAAATCATATTGCTTCACAGTGCGAGGAAGGTATTCATATATCCGAAGACTTAGCGTTTGTATATATGAGCCTACTTGCTGATGTGATTTCAAGGAATAACGAATTTGAAATGATTACTGACATAAGACGTTATTCTGCTTTGTTGCTGAAAAATGAAATGTTAATGGCTAAGTCCACGCAAAATAATTTACGAATAGCACAAAATAACATTGAGTTCTCTGTACCAGACAATCTACGTAACATTCCCATTGAGCAGATAGTTCATTTGCGCAATCAAAGAAACTTTGGGGAGATGCGAAAGGCATATATCAAAGAAATAGGAAGGCTAATTGAAAACAAAGAAAATACTCGCCCCGACTATTCGCTGGAAGAGCTTTTATCATATAAAAAAGACTTCATTAGAATTTGTGAGCAATCGTTTGAGATGATTGCTGCTGCCACTGTTACGGTTTATAATTTTGCCGCTTTGAGCGATGGTATACAGGGTGTGGAAATTATCCCCGCAATGGCATCAGTATTTATGGATTATAAAGCTGCTAAAGATGCTGTCTTCGAGATTCCGCAGTTTATCGAACAGTTGAAAACAAAACGGCTGGCCCGAAAATATGTTGCTAAAGTGAGTAGATTAAATACTACTTATCGACACAGGGGGTGATGACACTTGAAAGCAGTTATCTATGCCCGGTATTCTTCCGACAGCCAGCGCGAAGAATCCATTGAAGGGCAAATCCGCGAATGTACCGAATATGCCGAGCGAAACGGCATGACCCTTCTTTGCAGTTATATTGACCGTGCTCTATCTGCAAAGACCGCTGACCGCCCGGAGTTTCAGCGCATGATAAAGGACAGCGCAAAAGGCTTGTTCGATGTGGTGATTGTTTGGAAGCTTGACCGCTTTTCACGCGACCGTTACGACAGCGCCCATTATAAACGCATCCTCCGCAAAAACGGCGTGAAGGTCGTTTCCGCTAAAGAGAATATTTCCGATGGCCCGGAGGGTATCATTCTTGAATCTATGTTGGAGGGATATGCGGAATACTACTCCGCAGAGCTGTCCNNAAGGATAACGCGCTCAAGGGCAAGAACAACGGCGGTGGTATTCCCATTGGATATTTATTAGGTGATGAACAAAAACTTGTGATTGACCCGCTGACCGCGCCTATCGTTTTGGAAATCTTCAAACGGTATGCAGACGGCGAGACGGTGCGCTCCATTGTAGAGGATTTGAACAGCAGGGGATTACAGACGAAGCGGAACAAGCCTTTTTCGATGAACAGCTTTAACGCCCTTCTTAAAAACAGGAAGTACATAGGGGAATATCAATATCAGGATGTAGTTATTCCCGGCGGCGTTCCTGCTATTGTGCCAGAGGAGCTATTTTATCGAGTACAGGAACGGATGGAGAAGAATAAACGCGCCCCTGCAAGGTCAAAGGCAGAAGATGAATTTCTGTTGACTACCAAGCTGTTCTGTGGCAAATGCGAGCGCATGATGGTTGGCGAAAGTGGCACCGGCCACACCGGGAAAAGCCACTATTATTACAAATGCGGCAACGCCAAACGGAATAAGGGCTGCAAGAAAAAGGCGGTCAAGAAAGATTGGATAGAGCGCATTGCCGTGATATGGACGGTAAACCGGGTGTTGCGGGATGATGAAATCAACCGAATTGCAACCGACCTTGTATCCCTGCAAGACCTTGAGGACTTGACCCTACCCGCCCTGCGGCGGCAGCTTGAGGAAACGGAAAAAGGTATTGAAAATATGCTCAACGCCATTCAGCAGGGTGTTTTGACTTCCTCCACAAAATCCCGCCTTGAAGAATTGGAGCGGCAAAAGACGGAACTGGATATCAATATTTTGCAGACGCAGCTTCAACGCCCACGCTATACAAAAGAAGTCGTAGTTGATTGGATTAGCCAATTCAAATACGGAGATGTGAACAGCCGGGATTATCAGATGCAGATTATTGATACGTTCATAAACTCCATCTACCTCTTTGATGATAAAATCGTATTCACCTACAATTTCAAAGGCGGCACGGAGACGATATCCCTTGCGGATATTGAGGCTGTGCTGGGTTCGGATTTGATTGGTATGTCTCCATCAAAAAAAGGCATATTTTCCTTCAAGGGGAAGGTATGCCTTTTTCTATGTAAAAAAATGTGATAATATGGATTCAAAGATTATCTCAAAACTAAAACTGTTGGAGACAAGGATGTTTATGAGCCTTTTGTGCAAACAGTATGTTTCTTAATATTGAAACATACTGAAATTTGTAGTATAATAAAAGAAAACTATTTGGGGGATACCATGCTGAATTATNNATTTGTAGTATAATAAAAGAAAAACATATTGGAGATACCATGCGTTTCTCCTTCTGCTTATCGGAAAATGTTAGATTAAGAGGAAATGAGGGTCTGTTCATGAAAGATCAGATTGAGGATGCACAAAGAAGCATAGCCAAATCATTCCAGTTGTTTTTTGAAGAACAAGAACTGCTTGCGAAAGTGATTGAGTTCTTCCCATATCCGATTCAAATTTTCTCCC
>DOWI01000355.1 GCA_003519645.1 Oscillospiraceae bacterium | reverse complement strand
TGTTTAAGCCCTTTGTCATGAAGAGACTGGTTGAGACAGGCATTGCCGGCAATATTAAATCCGCCCGCAAAATGGTGGAGCGCGTCCGCCCTGAGGTTTGGGATGCACTTGAAATCGTGATCAAGGATCATCCGGTCATGCTCAACCGCGCGCCCACACTGCATCGACTCGGTATCCAGGCTTTCGAACCTGTTTTGGTTGAAGGCCGTGCCATTAAGCTTCATCCGCTGGTATGTACCGCATTCAATGCTGACTTTGACGGCGACCAGATGGCGGTTCACGTGCCTCTTTCAGCAGAGGCACAGGCGGAAGCCCGCTTCCTCATGCTGGCAGCAGGCAACCTGCTCAAGCCTTCGGATGGGCGTCCCGTAACCGTTCCGACTCAGGACATGGTTCTCGGTTCCTATTATCTTACCATTGAGAAGCCCGGCGAACCCGGCGAAGGCAAGATATTTCGTGACGAAAATGAAGCCGTTATGGCGTATGAAGATGGTGTAATCGGGCTTCATGCCAAGATTAAGATTCGGCGTTCCCTTGAAATAGACGGAGTCATGCACAGCCGTCTTATAGAGACAACCATCGGACGTGTGATCTTCAACCGCCCAATTCCGCAGGATCTCGGATTTGTTGAGCGCAAGACTACGGACGACATGTTCCGGTATGAAATAGACTTCAAGGTGGGTAAAAAGCAGCTTTCCCAGATTATCGAAAAGTGCATTAAAGTTCACGGCACTGCTGAAACATCGGTTGTTCTGGACGCAATTAAAGCGCAGGGCTACAAATACTCCACCAAGGGCGCTATGACTGTTGCGGTTATTGATGCAGCCATTCCCCCCGAGAAAAAGCAGCTCATCGAAGAGGCGGAAAACCACGTCGTAACCATCACCGAGCTATTCAACCAAGGCCTGATGAGCGATGACGAACGCTACCGCAAGGTAATCGAGACATGGAACGATACCACTTCTAAGGTTACCGCCGCATTAAATAAAAACCTTGATCCCTATAACCCGATTTTCATGATGTCGGATTCAGGCGCCCGTGGCTCCATCGCCCAGATCCGTCAGCTCGCCGGTATGCGCGGTCTTATTGCAAACACGTCGGGACGTACCATTGAGGTTCCGATCCGTGCAAACTATCGAGAAGGTCTTAACGTACTCGAATACTTTATTTCTTCCCGCGGTGCCCGTAAAGGTCTTGCCGATACTGCCCTTCGTACCGCCGACTCGGGATACCTTACCCGCCGTCTGGTTGACGTTGCGCAGGATGTTATCATTCGCTCCGAAGATTGCGGCACAACAGAAGGAATCAACGCTTATGATATTCGAGATGGCAAGGAACTGATTGAACCGTTGAGTGAAAGGTTGGTCGGACGGTATCTCACAGAGGATTTCATTGATNNGAAAAGACACCATGATGGGCGACAGGGAAGCCGAGCTGCTGGTTGAGAAGCACCATGTCGAGCGCATTAAGATACGTTCTGTACTCACCTGCAACGCCAAGCACGGCGTCTGCTCCAAATGCTACGGGTCAAATCTTGCGTCTGTCGGTTCGGTTACAACCGGTGAGGCTGTCGGTATTATTGCTGCCCAGTCGATTGGTGAACCCGGTACCCAGCTTACCATGCGTACCTTCCATACGGGCGGTATTGCCTCCAGTGAGGATATTACGCAGGGTCTTCCCCGTGTTGAAGAGTTATTTGAAGGGCGCAAGCCCAAGCATCTGGCGCATATTTCGGAAATCGACGGCGTGGTTCGATTTGCTGAAGAAAAGAAAAAGCGCCTGATTGTTGTTACCAAAACAGAGAAGGACAATGTTGACGAGCGCTCCTATGTCATCCCGTTCGGATCCCGTGTTGCCGTCAAGGAAGGCGATACCGTTAAGGCCGGCGACCGTCTGACCGAGGGTTCCATCAATCCCCACGACATTNNAGAGGCGGTCCAGAACTATCTGATTCAGGAGGTTCAGCGTACCTACCGTATGCAAGGTGTTGACATCAATGATAAGCACGTTGAGGTAATTATTCGTCAGATGATGCGCAAGGTCAGGGTTGACAACGCGGGCGATACCAATTTAATTTCGGGTGCTTTAATTGACAGAGTTGATTTCAGCGAACAGAACGCTTTGATTCGTGAAAGAGTGGCAAATGGCGAAACCGAACTACAGGAAGCCACCTGCATCCCTGTGTTGATGGGCATTACAAAGGCATCCCTCGCAACCGACAGCTTCTTATCAGCCGCTTCCTTCCAGGAAACCACCCGCGTTCTTACCGAAGCAGCCATAAAGGGCAAGGTCGACCCGCTGCTCGGTTTGAAGGAGAATGTAATTATCGGCAAGCTGATTCCGGCTGGAACGGGTATGCAGCCCTATGACGATATCCGCATCGCCAATATGCACCCTGAAGCACCGGATGACAGCTACATCGCAACACTGCGCGGCATGCTGGAAGAGGACGATGATGAAAAGCCCACCATGCTTTCGGATAACCAGAATCATACGACCCGGTTCCAATCTGTTACGCCCGGCATGGTTAAGTAAGTAAGAATGCTATAAATGCTTGACAAAATGATGTTCACCGTGATAATATTCTTAATTGTGATATTTTGAGATTTTCCTTTCTATCTAATCAGATCACAGTCGCGTTATTTGCCCCCATTGTTACGGTTCCAAAGGCTGTATGCCTTTAGAATAAACATTCTATACAGGAGGTGTTATATTTGCCAACCTTTAACCAACTCGTGCGTAAAGGTCGAGTGGAAATCGAGAAGAAATACAANNCCTGCCCTGTTAAGGGGATGGAATTCCAAAAAGCGTGTTCCAATCGATCAGAACTCACCTCAGAAACGCGGCGTTTGCACTGCGGTTAAAACATCGACGCCCAAAAAGCCCAACTCGGCTTTGCGGAAGGTCGCCCGTGTTCGCCTTTCAAATGGGATTGAGGTTACATCCTATATCCCCGGTGAAGGCCATAACCTGCAGGAACACAGCGTTGTTCTGATTCGCGGCGGACGTGTTAAGGACCTGCCCGGTGTGCGTTATCACATTGTTCGCGGCACTCTGGATGCCCAGGGCGTTGCCAAACGTATGCAGGCCCGCTCCAAGTACGGTGCGAAGAAACCCAAGGCCGGCGCGGCCAAACAGTAAAAGATATTTTCAGCGGCTATATAGCAGCATTTATATAGATTTTTGATAATGAATTGGAAGATTGATGTGTCAGGGTCTTTCCGCTGATTGCGGTAGTATGTTTCTGCCATTTCAACAGATACTAAGCGCAATTCGGTATCAGGAATAATGCTCTATATCGGCCAACGGAGGTATGTCTTTAACGGGAAATGTCCTGTGGAGACAATCATTTTCGAGTACCTATGATATCATATCTATGAAGGAGGGAAGTAGAGTGCCGAGAAGAGGCTCTGTTGCAAAACGAGATGTTTTGCCCGACCCGCTTTACAATTCCAAACTGGTTACCAGACTAATCAATAATATTATGATTGACGGCAAACGCGGCGTAGCACAAAAGATTGTTTATGGTGCGTTTGACATTGTCCGTGAAAAGACAGGCAAAGATCCGCTGGAGGTCTTTGATCAGTCCATGGAGAACATTATGCCCCTGCTTGAGGTTAAGGCTCGCCGTGTCGGCGGTGCTACCTATCAGGTGCCCATCGAGGTTCGCCCCGATCGCCGTCAGACGTTGGGCTTGCGCTGGTTGACAGCGTATTCACGCACCCGTTCCGAGCGTACCATGAAAGAACGCCTTGCAGGCGAAATTCTGGACGCCATCAACGGAAACGGTGGTGCAGCCAAAAAACGTGACGACACCCACCGCATGGCCGAAGCAAACAAGGCATTTGCTCATTACAGATGGTAAGCCTCTGATGCCATAACATTCCGGTTTTCCGGGATATTATGATACCGATGGTTTGAACTTGTTTCAAGCCTGCCCTCTAAAGGGCAAGGGGCTGCCACAAAGTGGTTCCGACGCCGCGAGTTGGTTTGCCTCCTGCAAGCAGCGTTTATGGAAAATTTAAGGAGGACAGTTATGGCAAGGCAAGTATCATTGGATCTTACAAGAAACATCGGTATCATGGCTCATAT
>DOWI01000274.1 GCA_003519645.1 Oscillospiraceae bacterium | reverse complement strand
AGATTTTCTGTCAGGAATACGCTCCATAGCTTCGTCAAATTGCCAAGGGTGGAGATATCCTTGATTCCTGCACTTCTTGCCTCAAATATCTCAAGGTTTTTCATATCCGACATAAAATCAAGGCTCGCATATCCATTATGTCCCTGTTCGGGAGCATAGTTGAAATCAAATGTAAGGCAAATCATTTTCGTCAGACCCTTTAATGGAGACAAATCCTTGACAGGAACACCTGAAAAGCCTAGACTCTCTAATTTCGTCAAACCTGCCAGTGGCGAAAAATCTGAAATGTTATTAAACGATAGATTCAACTCTTTTAAGTTAGTAAAGTACTTCAGCGCACCAATATTCCGTATCCCGCCGTTCTTGCTGTTCATATCGTCAAAGCTCTTGTTGCTTAAATCAAGAAATGTGACTGCTGCCGCTTCTTCCTTAGTGATTTCGCCGTCGGGCTTGCTCATTGCCGCTCGAATTTTATTTTCAAGTATTTCGTCATTGAATTCGACAGTATTCCCCTGCTCATTTGCTTCTGCTCCAGAGAGCATTCCGTTGTTAATAAATGTTCCGGTATCTTTTACAAAAATATGTGAGTTGTTTATGATAACAGCACCTTTATTGTTGGTAAATATCCCTTCATCAACTTGAAAGAAGAAACCATCCAAAAGAGCAAACGCGTCATTGGTAAAGGTTCCTCCGACAATTACTGCCATACCTCCATGAGTGTTGACCATTCCTTTTTCAAGGCATACCGTTCCTTTGTTTTCAAACGAACCATCAAAAACACGGAGCTGCCCGCCGACCGGACCGCGATCCACGCTATCTCTGATGGATGATGCGCATAACTTAAGATTTCCATTGTTAATTACCTTGCCACCGTTTTGAACAGACATTACAGAGTAGTTGATAAGATCATCGGTGAATGAATCTGCTCCCATGACTTGAATTGTACCGTTGTTTATCAGTGTACCTTCGATATAAAAATCATTCCCACGGTTTACCATCAGCGTGACGCCAATCGGTACGGTCAGTTCACCCGTGACAACCATCGGCACTTCGGTATCAATGACTATTGCCTTCACGTTATTGTCAGCTAAAGCATATTTAAGCGTATCAAAATTATTAACAATGAAAAAATCCGGTTTGGGTTCGTTTACATAATCGATTGTCTTTCCATAATCCTCCTTTGCGAAAACACCTTCCTCTATCAATTTATTTGACATCACCTTGCTGCCACCTTTCAGGTATGCCTGAAGAGAAGCCCAGGAGATCAGAACAACATCCGATCGCAGAAAATTCGACGTATCCACACCGACAGGAAGAATACCGACAGCCTTAGCCAATAAATCCGGTGAATTCCACAAAAATTCGCCCGTTGCATCACTGTAACCAAGTGCCCTGAGCATGAAGGTCAGATACATATCCGAATCTGCGTTGCCCGTACCGAAGCTTGTGGCGGATACGCCTTTTGTCAACCCCTTTTCGTAAGCATATCCTATGTACTTATCAGCCCAATCTGGTACGTCAGTGAATGGATGCGTTCCGCCCATCTTCAGCACTTCCGCTTCCTTGCCCAGTATGCGAATCAGCATCACCATCGCCTCAACGCGGGTAGGGGCTCTATCAAGGTCGAAATCAGTTTCGGACACCCCTTTGAACAATCCAAGCTTTTTCAGTGCTGCGGCTTTTGTTTCCGCCTCATTGATGTCAGCTGTGTAAGCAGACAAGATAAGCATAAGAAATAGAGTAAGAGCCAGAGTGAGGGAAAATATGCATTTTACATGTTTCTTCTTCATAGTCGTTCTCCTTTTTCATTAATCTGTCAATCTGCTAATTAACATATTTATTGTACAAAATACAAAACCAAAAAAGGTGAGCTGCCAGCCCACATTTGATATATTCCTTCGATTCAATGAGCGTTTGTATTAATATAGAAGCATTAAGTTTACCGATAGGATATCGAAAAATTCGCTTCTCTTTCGATAGTTTTAACCGCTTGCCGCATATCCTCCCCCAGAACCACATTCTTAAGGTGAGTAAGTGAGAGCATCGGCGTCAGATCACCATCAATGACGCCTGACACCTCAAAAAATTTAAGCTGTGTCAGCTTATTCATCCCGGTTAGTGTGTCAATGGTAGTTTCGTACAGGCTAAGGTTCTGCAGACCCTTTAAACCATGAAATGCTTCGAGAGAACGGATTGGCAGCTTACCGGCATCCAATTCAAAGAGCATCGGGCAGTTAAAAAGGGGAGATAAATCAGTGACACGAGTATCAAACAGGGAGATCCGCTTCAAAAATTTCAGTTCACTCAGTGGAGAAATATCCGTAATCGGGTTATTCTTGATAGAAACGGTTTCAAGCTTTTGCAGGGAAGCAAGCGGAGATATATCTGTTATCTTTTGCATCGAAATATAAACTTCTTCCAGATTCGGTGTTTTTAAAAGATCGATCAGTGTTTTGATCAGCCCTACTTTCATATTGTTGTTGTCAAAGAGCTCCCTTACTTCAGTTTGTAGTTCTTCTTCACTTTTGGCTACCAGAGAATCACCGAAAATATACAGCTTGTAAACCGATAATAATTCATCCTGCTTAAGAGGCTCGTCCACCGTTTTGCCAAGCTGAAGTCTGACAGCCTGTTCGATCATTGGCTCTTGGAATACAATACCGGTATCCGGTTTGGAATTCGCCTCCAGCAAGCCGGTAAAGCGTCCCAGAACAAAACCCGCACAAAGG
>DOWI01000036.1 GCA_003519645.1 Oscillospiraceae bacterium | reverse complement strand
TGGACGGTGCGCTTGCCACTCCACAGCAGCAGGAAATCTTGTCCCGCTATGTGGGTTGGGGCAGTTTGCCGCAGGCTTTTGACCCGAACAACGGCGCATGGGCAGATGAATTTTTAGAGCTTCAAACAACCCTTGGAACTGAGGAATACGAATCGGCCCGCTCCACCGTTCTCAATGCCCACTATACCAGTCCCATCGTTATCAAGGCAATGTATAAGGCTGTGGAAAACATGGGATTCCGTACTGGTAATATCATTGACCCCGGATGCGGCGTGGGCAACTTTCAAGGCCTTTTGCCCGAGAGCATGGCAGATAGCAAAGTGTACGGGATTGAAATCGACCCCATAACCGGACGAATTGCCCAACAGCTTTATCAGAAAAACAGTATTGCCATTCAAGGTTACGAAAAAACATCTCTGCCCGACAGCTTCTTTGACCTTGCTATTGGAAACGTACCCTTTGGCAGTTATGGTGTAATTGACAAGAAATATGATAAGTACAAATTCCACATCCACGATTACTTTTTCGCGAAAACGCTGGATAAAGTCCGACCGGGTGGTGTCATTGCCTTTGTCACTTCAAGCTGGACTCTCGATAAACAGAACTCTGCTGTGCGGAAGTATATTGCCCAGAGAGCCGAATTTTTGGGTGCTATCCGCTTGCCGAACAATGCTTTTCTAGCCAATGCCGGAACACAGGTGACCACGGATATATTTTTCTTGCAAAAGCGTGACCGCCAGATTGACCTTGCGCCCGATTCCCCCTCGGCGGAATGGCTTCATCTTGACCAGACCCCGGATGCGGGAAACCCCGGCGAATCTATTGCTGTCAATGCCTATTTTGCAAATCACCCTGAAATGATACTCGGTACGATGGGCAGAGAAAGCGGCACTCGGATGTACGGCAACGAAAACAGCACCACCTGTATCCCGTTCCCCGACAGAGAACTTTCCGACCTTTTGGAGGAAGCTATTCAGAATATCCACGCTGAAATCACTGAATATGAGCGCATGGAAGCGGAACAGGAGGAGGATAATTCCATTCCCGCCGACCCGTCTGTCCGCAACTTTTCCTATGCTTTGGTAGATGGCAAGGTGTACTTCCGTGAGGACAGCCGGATGAAACCACAGGAATTATCCGCTACCGCCGAAAACCGTATCAAGGGCATGATTGGCATTCGTGACTGTGTGCGCACTCTGATTGAATACCAAACAGAGGACTATTCCGACAGCGATATTCAGGTGGAACAGGCAAACCTCAACCGCCTTTATGACACTTTCACGAAAAAATATGGCTTAATCAGCAGCCGTGCCAACGTATCCGTATTTGGCTCAGACAGCAGTTACCCGCTTTTGGGTGCGCTGGAGGTATTGGATGAGGACGGCAACTTGTTACGCAAAGCCGATATGTTCACAAAGCGCACCATTCGTCCGAAAATAGAGATTACCCATGTGGATACTGCTTCTGAAGCTCTTGCCGTATCTTTAGGTGAACGGGCGCGGGTGGACTTGCCCTATATGAGTGAGCTCACAGGCAAGGACGAAGAATCCCTTGTAAAAGAATTAGAAGGCGTTGTATTTTTCAATATCGGCAGTGCCGCCGAATCGAGTAAGCTCTATGTGACCGCAGATGAGTACCTGTCCGGCAATGTCCGTGAAAAGCTAAGTCTAGCAAAAGCGGCGGCGGATACCTTCCCCGATGGACGTTATGACATCAATGTCAAATCTCTTAAAGCCGTGCAACCAAAAGACCTTTCCGCTTCTGAAATATCGGTGAGGTTAGGCGCAACATGGCTGCCGCCGGAAATGGTACAGCAGTTTCTTTTTGAATTATTGGAAACCCCGCGCTATATGCAGTGGAACATTAAAGTGCATTATCTGCCCTATACCGCCGCATGGAGCATCGAGGGAAAAAGCAGTGACCGAGGCAATGTCAAGGCATATAACACTTACGGAACAAGCCGTGCCAATGCTTATAAAATCATTGAGGAAACATTAAATCTTAAAGACATTCGCATCTTTGACTATATCGAGGAAGCGGATGGCAGGCGCACCCCTGTTCTCAATAAGAAAGAAACCATGTTGGCGCAGGCGAAGCAAGAGCAGATAAAAGCGGCGTTTGGGGATTGGGTTTGGAAAGACCCGGAACGGCGCAATAGGCTTGTGCGAATGTATAATGACAAATTTAATTCGGTTCGCCCCCGTGAGTATGACGGGAGTCATATCAATTTTGTGGGTATGAATCCGGCAATCGAACTCAGAGAGCATCAAATTAATGCCGTAGCACACATCATATACGGCGGGAATACCCTGTTAGCGCACGAAGTGGGCGCGGGCAAGACTTTTGAGATGGTTGCCGCCGCCATGGAAATGAAACGGCTGGGGCTGTGTCATAAGAGTATGATTGTCGTGCCGAACCACATCATCGAGCAATTTGCCGCCGAATGGCTTCAGCTATATCCGTCGGCAAATATCCTTGTATCCACAAAGAAAGACTTTGAACCGAAAAACCGCCGCAAATTCACGGCACGCATTTCTACCGGTGACTACGATGCCGTTATTATCGGTCACAGCCAATTTGAGAAAATCCCCATGAGTTTGGATTTTCAGCGGCGAATGCTGGAAGAACAACTTGAGGAATTACTCAGTGGAATTACCGAAGCCAAGCAAAACAAAGGCGATAATTTTACGGTAAAGCAGCTTGAAAAGAGCCGGAAATCCTTGCAATTGCGACTGGATAAACTCAACGACCAAAGCCGGAAGGATGACCTTGTAACCTTTGAGGAACTGGGTGTTGACAGGCTGTTTGTGGATGAATCGCATGGGTACAAAAACCTCTATCTTTACACCAAAATNNGCCGATATGTTTATGAAATGCCGCTACCTCGATGAACTTACCGACGGCAGGGGCGTTATTTTTGCAACAGGCACACCCATCAGCAATTCAATGGTGGAACTGTATTCCATTCAACGGTATTTGCAATATGAAACCCTACGGCGCAACGGACTACAGCATTTTGACGCATGGGCATCCACATTCGGGGAAACGGTTACTGCGATTGAACTTGCCCCAGAGGGCAGCGGTTACCGTGCCAAGACCCGGTTCGCCAAATTCTATAATNNTTGAATCTACCTGTACCGAAAGCTAATTTTCACAATGTAGTGGTACAGCCGAGCGAGATACAGCTTGAAATGGTGGAGGGACTTGCTGAACGCGCCGAAAAGGTGCGAAACAAAATGGTGGACCCCAGCACCGATAATATGCTCTGTATCACCAATGACGGAAGGAAACTAGCGCTTGACCAGCGGTTAATCAATTCCATGCTTCCCGATTATGAGGGAAACAAGGCAGCACTTGCCGCTGAAAACATCTATAGG
>DOWI01000029.1:2696-6820 GCA_003519645.1 Oscillospiraceae bacterium | reverse complement strand
GAATCCTGTGCCTGCTTCTTTGTGCCTACAAAAAGAACCGATTCACCGTTAGCAGTCAGATCGCGAATAAACATATACGCATCCTCCAGCTTGCGAACAGTCTTCTGCAGATCGATGATATAAATGCCATTACGCTCCGTGAAAATATAGGGAGCCATTTTGGGATTCCAGCGACGAGTTTGATGTCCGAAATGGACACCTGCCTCGAGCAGCTGTTTCATAGATACTACTGCCATTCTTATTTCCTCCTTGGTTTTTCCTCCGCAGAACCGATAAACGGCAACCGCCAATGGCGGCACCCACCGCAAACATATTCTGCGTGTGTTTTTTACTGTGGCATTATAACACGCTTTGCTTTTTTCTGCAAGATGAATTTTAGTGGTTCCAGCGTTTGGGGTTTCCTGTGCTTTTCAATTTCCTTAACTTTCCATGATTTGCCTGGCAATGATTTTCTACACAATAAAATCCTCTATTTTTTTTAATATCCCTTTGTTACTTGAATGTATATTTAATTGAACAGGCTCCCTCAAATCCATGCTGAAAACCCCCATAACAGACTTAGCATCAACAATATGCACACCTTTTATGAGTTCACATTCTACATCTTCCTTTGAGATAATGGATGTGAAAGTTTTAATCTTATCAACGCTGTCAATCAGTATTTTTACGGTCATCATAATAGGTATCATTCCTTCTTATCTCTGAATAATTAACTTTTGGCTTTTACCCGGTCGAGGATATTCTGTTTAAAATTAATTACACTATGATCATATTCTTGATTCATTAAAGTTGAATGAATCAAAAAATCCGCAGTCGCTTTATTATTCGCGATTGGAATATCATATACTTGAGCAATTCTTAATAGTGCTTTTACATCCGGATCATGAGGCTGAGCTTTTAATGGATCAGAAAAGAAGATTACAAAATTAACTTTCCCTTCTACGATTTTAGCCCCAATTTGCTGGTCGCCTCCTAAAGGACCACTGTTGTATCCCTTGACAGGAAGCCCTGTCTTTTCGGCAACCAACCTTGCGGTCGTACCTGTTCCGCATAAAAAATGATTTCTTAGGATATCCTGATTTTGGGCGCACCAATCAATTAATTCATTCTTTTTTCCATCCAGGGCAATTAAAGCGATGTTTTTTTGTTTTTCAATTGTAAATTTGATAAATTTATCATTCATTTATGTCACCTTTTCAACTTAGTGTATAGATACTATTATATATTGTTTCGCCAAACATAGCAAATTGAAATGTTCATTTTTGCTTATTCGCGTATTTCAGTTTCACAACTATTGACAATATTTTATCGTGATAATATAATAATGATAAACATTTCAAAAGACCAAGACGGGAAATAAGCGGTTGCTTGGCATTCAGAGAGGAAGCCCCATGGCTGAAAGGGCGTCTATGCTGAAAACCGCAGTGCCATCCCCGAGTTCCACCGTGAAGAGCGGCGGCGTTTTCCGCGTTAAGGAATAAAAGTGGCGTCGTTTCGGCGCAATTTGGGTGGTACCACGGACCTCCGTCCCATACATGGGCGGGGGTGTTTTTTATGGATGCTAACCATCTGCTTTTGACGAAAGCAGTTGAATTGCGAACAGCTTTCTCAAACAATAGAAGCCAGAAAGAAGATTCTATACACGACAATTGAAAGGAAGATACAAATTATGCAGTGGACCGGATTAAACGAATTAAGGGAAAAGTTTTTATCATTTTTTGAAAGCAAGGGACATCTCAGGCTCCCCAGCTTTTCTTTGGTTCCGCAAAATGATAAGTCTCTTTTACTGATCAATTCCGGTATGGCTCCGATGAAAAAATATTTTACGGGTGAACTGACACCGCCCAGCAAACGTGTTACAACCTGTCAGAAATTTATCCGAACGCCGGATATCGAAAGAGTTGGAAAGACGGCACGCCACGGCACTTATTTTGAAATGCTGGGCAACTTCAGCTTCGGTGATTATTTTAAGCATGAGGCCACGGCATGGGCTTGGGAGTTCTGTACAAAGGTTCTTGACATGCCGGTGGATCGAATTTGGGTCAGCGTTTATGAAAAGGATGAGCAGACATTTGATATTTGGACAAAGGAAGTAGGCGTCAGCCCCGACCGTATTGTCAGGATGGGGAAAGAGGATAATTTTTGGGAACATGGTTCAGGACCCTGCGGACCTTGCTCGGAGCTTTATTTTGACCGCGGAGAGCAGTATGGATGCGGTTCGCCGGACTGTGGCGTGGGATGCGAATGTGACCGGTACGTCGAGTTCTGGAACAATGTGTTTACGCAGTTTGACAGCGACGGAAAAGGAAATTATACACCGCTTGATCATCCCAATATCGATACAGGTATGGGGCTTGAACGGCTCGCCTGTATTATGCAGGGCGTTGATAATCTGTTTGAAGTTGACACCGTTCAGAATATCATGAACCATATCAGTCAAATCGCCGGTGTGAAGTATAAAGAGAGTGAAAAGACCGATGTATCATTGCGAGTGATTACCGACCATATCCGTTCCACCATCTTTATGATCGGCGATGGAGTTATGCCGTCAAATGAAGGTCGGGGATATGTGGTTCGCAGATTACTTCGCCGTGCTGCGCGCCACGGAAGACTTCTGGGCATTCACGAACCATTCTTATATCAGGTATGTGATACTGTGATTCAGGAAAATATATTGCCATATCCTGAACTCTGTGAGAAAAAAGATTATATTAAAAAGATTTTGCAGGTTGAAGAGCAAGCATTCGGCAAAACAATTGACAGCGGTCTTGCACTGCTTGACGAAATGCTGTCATCCTTGTCCGGCACAATATTATCGGGTGCTGCCGCATTTAAGCTGTATGACACCTATGGTTTTCCGGTTGATCTTACCCGTGATATTCTTGAGGAAAAGGGTATACAGGTTGACGAGGAAGAATTTAACAGGCTCATGACAGAGCAGCGAGCCAGAGCGCGTGCCGCCCGCAAAAATGCCGGCGCCGACGCATGGAAAGGCGATGCAGGTGTGTTCGAGCAGCTGATGCCTGGCAGCTTTGTAGGCTATGAAACCATGAGCGCACAGGCAAAGGTTACCGCCATTGTTCGTGAAAATGAGCTTGTCGAAAGCCTTTCGGAGGGTAAATCTGCCGTTGTTGTTTTGGATGTAACTCCGTTTTATGCCGAAAGCGGCGGACAGGTGGGCGATACAGGGATAATAAAAAATGGCAATGCTGTATTCAATGTATCGGATACATTAAAAAGTGAGAGCAGTGTATTTATGCATGTCGGCAGCCTGACTGCCGGAGAGTTGAGCGTGGGGGATGTTGTATCCGCAGAAGTGAATGAACCACAGCGGTACGCGACAATGAGAAATCACACCGCGGCGCACCTGTTGCAATCGGCGCTCTGTCAAGTGCTTGGAAGCCATGTTGAGCAGGCAGGACAGCTTGTCAACAGCAAACGCATGCGCTTTGACTTCACGCATTTTGCGGCGTTGACAGCAAAAGAGCTGAATCAGGTTGAAACGCTTGTCAATCAGTGGGTTTTAAAGGGATTGACTGCAGATATTCGGGAAATGCCGATTGAGGAAGCAAAGAAACTTGGTGCCATTGCTTTGTTTGGAGAAAAGTACGGCGATATTGTTCGCGTTGTGCGTATGGGTATTGGTGAGGAAAATGTTTCAGCAGAGCTTTGCGGCGGAACGCACATGGACAATACGGCCAAGCTGGGACTGTTCAAAATCATTTCAGAAAGCTCGGTAGCGGCGGGTGTTCGCAGAATCGAAGCCGTAACAGGTGATAACGTACTTGAGCTATTGAACCAATACCGCAATCTGCTTGCTCATACAGCGGATGCCATGAAAGCAGGAAATATGGAGGAATTGCCCCGCCGCGCCTCACAGCTTTCCGGGGAACTGAAAGGGCTGCAGCGTGAACTGGATGCCCTGCATGCTAAAATGGCTGCATCCAAAGTGGAGGGGCTTTTTGAAAACATGAAGCAGGTGGGCGGTGTCCGTGTTGCTTCCGCCATTTTTTCGGGGGTTGATGGAAACGGTGTCCGTACTATGTGTGACCGTTGCCGAGACATTGCGCCGACAGATGCGGTTGTGGTCATTGCAGGTGTTATGAAAGAGGCGGGTACGATCG
>DOWI01000029.1:0-2623 GCA_003519645.1 Oscillospiraceae bacterium | reverse complement strand
GATGCGGTTAAGGCGGTTCCCGAAATTGTAGAGCGATTAATAAAAAAATAATATGAGAAAGGATGGGTCTAATGGCGGATTGTGTTTTTTGCAAAATTATAGCCGGGGAAATCCCTTCCAAAAAAGTTTATGAGGATGAAAGGGTGCTTGCTTTTTATGATATTGAACCAAAAGCGCCGGTACATTTTCTGGTGATTCCCAAAGCGCATATTACCGGTGCAAATGTGATTACAGCAGAAAACAGTAAGGTAATTGCTGATATATATCAAGTGATTGCCAAGGTGACTGCGGATTTGGGTCTTACATCCTATCGGGTAGTGACCAACAACGGAACGGATTCGGGTCAGACTGTTTTTCATCTGCATTTTCATGTACTTTCCGGTAGGGTACTGGGGGAGATGGCGTAACACGACGTGCATTAATTTTCTGCTGAATTAAGATGTCGCAGCACGTCGCCACAAAAGCTGCGCTTTTGTCCGAGTTGAGAGAATAATAAGGGTGCCCCTAGTTAATTGTAACAGTAACGCTTGCTTGGCGCACGTCGCAAAAAAATTGAACGGGTGACTGCATGACATACNNGCAGGGAATGGAACGGTGCGTATGCACGGCGTACGCGGGGATACTTTAACGAAATTATTGAAATAGGCGCAGTGAAGATGAATGATTCACTTCAGCTGGTTGATTCGTTTCATGCGGTCATTCGTCCAGTAGTTAGTCGAAAACTAAGTTCCATCGTCCAGGATCTAACAGGGATTGAGGAAGAGGAGCTTGAAGACGGGATGCCCTTTTCGCGCGCCGTCTCACAGCTACGCAAATGGATTACAGACCCAGAGGCGGTTATAATGACGTGGAGTACTACCGATTTGATTGTGATGCTTGAAAATTGCCGCTATTTTCTTAGAGAAGAACATATTCCGTTTATGAACCGTTATGCTGATTTGCAGGCTTATTTTCAGAACAGAATGGGTACTGGAAGCGCACAGCAAATTAGTCTCGGAAAAGCGTGCGAAATGCTTGAAATCAGTGACCAAGAGTTGGATTTGCACCGTGCGCTAGATGATAGTATTCTGTCAGGGAAGATTTTTGCGAAAATTTATGAAGCCAAATCATTTGAGCATCAGACTTTCTATGCGGATTCCGAGTTCTACAGACGGCTGACTTTTAAAGTGTCTGTTGTAAATGATATTAGCAGTGAGCATGTCAAAATATCAGATCTGCGTTTCAGCTGTGAGGACTGTAACAGAATGTTAAATCGTATTGGTGAATGGAGGTTTCGCAACCGTGCCTTTTGCGCTGATTTTCTGTGTAGGGGCTGCAACCGTAAATATACTGCCCGCGTACAGATTAAGCTGAAATACAGCGGTGCGGAAACCAATCGAACATTGATACCTCATGCCGAGGAAATAGCAGAAAAAGAATCGAAATCCGATGATTTGTAAGATGCCACTATTCGGGGGGATTACCAAGATTCTTTCAACCTGAATGTACTAAACTCCCTTAATCGGGTTTCATANNATAAAGGAAGTGAATTTATTGAAAAAGATATTTAAAAGAATAACCTTATCGAAGCCGACGATACTGGAAGACTTTAAGAAGTTCGCCCTGCGCGGTAATGTAATTGATCTTGCGGTCGGTGTGATTATTGGCGGGGCATTTCAAAAAATTGTTTCATCTTTTATTAATGATCTGGTGATGCCTTTGTTTGGCTTACTGACCGGCAGTGTTAATTTTAATGATCAATTTATCCCGCTACGTTATCCGGAAGGCATTGACAAGGAAAAGCTAAGATCTTCTCTGGAATACGCGAAAGAGCAGGGAGTTCCCACCTTTAACTACGGAGCTTTTATTACTTCTGTAATTGATTTTTTAATTATGGCAGTTGTAATCTTCCTCATGGTTAAATTTATTAACAGACTGGGAGACTTGCGCAAAAAGCAGGAAGAAGTCATTCCCGAGGAAAAAACTAAAAGCTGCAAATACTGCTGTAGTGAGATTGATATACAGGCAACACGCTGTCCGTATTGTACTTCTGATTTATAATATAAGACATATTTCGGCGAAACATATTTCGTGCCTCTTCACCATATATATAACACAGGTCTATAGGTGAACTGTGTTTATAATTATTCGAAATGATGGTGAGGGTCATGTATTTTATTATCACGGGTAAAAAGATATTGGCCGCAGTGTTATGCTGCACTTTATTGATAGGCGCTTCGATTGTTGCTGCAAATCTTTCGGGAAGTAAAGCAATCCATACCGCTTCTGCCAGCACCAATTGGGGTCTAAGTTTTAGACAGCCTGGAACAGCACCGGAAGGAAACGCTTCGTCCGATTATCTTCAAAAATATGATGCGTATTATATCGGAAGCAGTAACAAGAAAACCATCTATCTCACATTTGATGCAGGATTTGAAAACGGATATACGCCGTCTATTTTAGATACGCTCCAGAAGCATAATGTGAAAGCAGCTTTTTTCTTGGTGGGAAATTATATGGAATCCAGCCCCGAACTGGTAAAAAGGATGTGCAATGAAGGACATATCGTAGGAAATCATACATACCATCACCCCGATATGTCAAAAATTGCAGATAAAGACGGTTTTCAAAAAGAGCTGCAGTC
>DOWI01000203.1 GCA_003519645.1 Oscillospiraceae bacterium | reverse complement strand
CGGTTATTGCTGCGTGCCTGAATATTCATAAGAGTATATTTATCATCCGCATCTTTGCTTTCAAAATCCACGTATGCATAAACGGACATTTGCTCCATTCTGGAACGATCTGCTGTATCTCCGTAAACCATTATCGGAATGCCACACCCAGTGCAAAATTCATATAAAGCAACGGCAGCCTGTTTTGCTGCATCCAAACGGCCAAAGGCTGACATTGACGCTGATTCGTCAATCCGAAGAGCAACTGCAAGGGAGGGTTCTTCCTCAGGTGGGCGCTTGCGGGCAAATACGCGGAAATCCAAAGAAGCAGCCTGATCCGCACAGAATTTTGTGCCATAAAGCTGAGATTTGGCAAATTCAACGGATACCTCATGCTCTAAAAGCGGATTTGTTTTTCGGATTAGTTCCCGAATAACTGGCATCAAAGTTGCAATCATGCTGTTATATTCCTCCCTGTCCTGAGCGGCAGCTTCCGGGCGGTGGACAATAAGCCTGATGTCTTCATGACAGCTGTCTTGAACACTTTGGCGGGCTTCTTTATTTAATTGTTTTCGAAATTCTCTTTTTTGTTCATTTGTAACGGGTCTATCAAGCTCATGGTAAATTGGAGTGCCGTTTTCTCCATTATCATTGCTTGAAACATCAGTACTTTCATCACTGCTTGTATCCGAATGTCCATCACTGTCTACTGATTTTCTCAGACGGATTGCATTTTTATCAGCTTTATCTGTTTCTGCAGAGTATTCTCCGTTTCCTGAAATATGAAGTTCCATTACTTCCGGGTTCTCCCCATCCGGATGAGAATGGCAGATAATATCCAGTTCTTCAAGCTTATCTGTCAAGCCATGGCTTACCAGTGCCTGCTCTAAAATGGCAAGCTCCTGTGGGTCAGTGGTAATTTTGTAAAGTACCTTATGATATAGGGTGCTTTGCACTGGCGCACCACTTGCGACAGCATCAACCCAAAAGATGTAGGATCGCATCCCGGCCACACCTTTAATTGCATTAGCCCGGGCTGTTTCATCCAGCAGCATAATCGTTTCGGCTAAAAGCGAAAGAACATTTTCAGATTGATATCCGGTCTTAGCTTTGGCTCGCTCCATCATAACTGCCTTGGGCGGTAAGTCCAACTTCTCGGCATGCTGCACTCTATCACGCAAAGCCTCATTTAAAGGGCGGTAGCCATTGTAGCCGCGGTTTGTTGTAATAACAGCAATAAAATCCGGATGCCGGCGTGCGATACGGGTAGGTAAGTTTAGACTGCCATCCGGTTCCAATGCAGAATTCAGAGCCATTAAAACGGCGGCGTCCCGGATAACTGTCGGTTCCTGAATCTCCAGGAGCCATCCATTTTCATAAGCGCGGACAATTTCTGATGGATAATAGCAATATTTAACCGTATCTGATTTATCCTTTTCAGATAATACCGGTAAAATAGAGCCCAGCACATCGGATTTATCCATATCTGCAAAACAGGTTACTTTCGTATAAGGCAGGTTAAAATCAGCAGAGAGGGCTTTGGCAAGTTGAGTTTTTCCCGAGCCTGCATCGCCCTCCAGTAAAACTGTACTGATTTTCATTTCACCGCGGTTCCAATTCCTTACTACTTCTTGATATATACGTCTTTCAGCTTCACTTTCAATATGCGAAGGTGGTTTTTGCCAGACAAGGGATTGCTCCTCTTCTGTCAGCTGCCTGGCTGGTGATAAAACACAGGTCTGTTTCATATTAATATAACTCCAATTCTTCTAAAATGCGGCTGAGTACCCGCTGGCGTTCCCCAATTAATTCCCCTATATCATTCAGACTTTGGGCAAATGCTTTAATGTCTTCATTAATATTTGGGTTGTCAGTACAAACCTCTACAGGTAATACCCCGCCTTGTACTCCAATACGTTCCACGGTAGGTTTTTCCGGATCATATAAAAGCGGAAGCCGGTAAGCGTCTTTGAAATAGAGCAATGTTCTGGATAAAAAGATCATCAAGTCAAATACTTGGTGGATCGGCAGCTCCTGAGCCAAAAACAATTTGCCATCTTTACCCGTTTTCCAAATCTGTGCGGCAATCTGCATTTTTTTATTTTCATCCAGCACAGGTTCACCTAATGTTAAGCTTTTGATGTCAGATTGATAAGCATTTCTGCCGTCTATACGGTCATAACCGTTTGACACCATAACAACTTTTTCATTCATCGCCATATCCTCCCTGCATTCGGAATAGAAGCAAAACATTGTTCTCTTAAACTTTCTAATTTTGCTGTATGATCTTCGTTTGGATCATCATACTTTAACACTTTTATGACTGAGAGTTCAAAGCCTTCCGGGCCATATTGGTTCCAGAGTTCCTGTAATCGCTTATTGGGGTGCCAATTGGCTGCCAGTTTCATATTCGTGCTATTGAAGTCTGATTTTGTATCTTTGGAGATACCCAAAAATACCTCGCCGGTTTCTCTGCAACGGTAAGATATTACACCCATTTCAGGATGCCTGTTTTTATAGATTTCCAAAAGTTCTTTTCTCCTTTTTATATCCATTGTGCTCACCTCAACTCTAGTATAACTCTATATGCTTCAAAAAATAATCCACGCTCCGTAGACCATATGAATACATTTTTTCAAAAGGCATTTAAAAATGGCATGAAAAAGGAGCAGCCCGAGTTGCTCCAAAAGAAGTACATGAATTCATTACATCTCTTTATCGTACTTGCATCGGTAATAAACACTATATCCAATGATAAACAGATAAGAAGAAACCAATAGCAATACAGCTGCCCTGTCTATACCCATCAAGGCAAATGCCAGCATTAAAGCACCAAACACAAAAATCATCATGTCGTATGCTTTCGATTTTGCTCGATTAACGATTGCCACATTACGCTCATCTTTTTTATCGATTTCCATCTGCTTTGCTGTGGGAGGACTGTTTTTAACAGCACGTTGGCTGATTATTTCTTCCATTACGTAACCGAAAATACCAGATCCAAGTCCAATGCAGACATACGGCAACGCCCGTATTATGCCTTGCAGGTTTTGCATCGTTTTGATAAAATACAGACCAACTGCCAGTAATACCAGACCCATAATTACAAGAAAATAAGACAGGATTGATTTTTTCATACGGTTTCATCCTCCTCATAAATAAATATTCCTTCGATACTCATACCGAAAAAGTGGGCAATCTTGAATGCCAGAACGATCGATGGGTTATACCGTCCGTTTTCCAGCGAACCGATAGTTTGTCTTGACACTTCAAGTGCTGCCGCTAATTCTTCTTGCTTAATGCCATGCTGCTTGCGGATTTCCTCCAAGCGGTTCTTCAATACACTCACGCTTCCCATGTAAAGTTAGCTTTCCATAAAATGAGTATGACACGTAGTGCCAGTAATGTCAAGAACGCTTTCCATTTTTTAAGGGTATTATCTCATACTCGCAGGGAAGTTTACATGGAAACACTTCTATGCAGGCGACCTTATTAAACTCCAACGTATTTATTCTGTCAGCTTTGATGCTTTTTCAAGGATATGAGATAGGATGAATCAAAATGTTCCTTAGAAACATATGTTCTGTTATTGATTGCATCTATTCTTTGATTGCATCTATTCTNNGTGATTGCCACCGACTTTCACAAGAGAAAGGAGGTGGTATGATATGACGACATACGAAGCCATATCTTTATTGATATCGTGTTCTATGTTGGTTGTATCCTTAATCTCCTTACTTATTGTCATAATCAAGACAATAGCAGGACAAAAAAAGTAATCACCC
>DOWI01000358.1 GCA_003519645.1 Oscillospiraceae bacterium | reverse complement strand
CCTTTTTGAGGGTCAAGGTCAATCCCTAATTCTTCTTTCGCTTCACGCAGGGCGGCAGTCAGGCTGTCATCACCGGCGAGAGCTGCGCCGCCTGTTGTTTCCCATTTACCGTCAATACTCGTACCGCGTTTTAACGCGCGTCTGTCAATCAGCCATTCGCCCTTGCTGTTGTGCTTCCATACATGAACGACAAGGTGATAATCCCCGGTCGCCATCTTTCTGCTGCGTTCGTGAAAGCGCCCGGTTTTATTACCGTTTTCATCAAGGACATCCCATATTTCGTTGGGTTCGTAAGCCATCGCTGTAAAGATAAAACCGTCACTATGTTGTTCAACATCAGTCGGTACAAACCCATATTGCAGATAAAAAGGCAGACCGTATGGCGATGAAAATAGCGTGATCTTGTCAAACCCGCGCAGTTTTAAATCACAGATAATATGGTTCATAAGTTCAGTAGCAATGCCTCTGCGGTGATGTTGGCCATCGACAAATACGATATTGATATGTCCATTTCCCCATTTTTCTCCGACAACACCGATAATTTTGTCACCATCGCAAGCAACATACATGGAATTTGTTCCGCGTATCCAATTTTGGATAGCGGCTTCGTTATAAACGACGTCCGCTTTAAATCGCGGTGTTGCTTCCGGTTCGTATTCCGCCGCTTCAAACTCCATAAACACTCTCAATGCAAGGTCAAGAGCGGGATGTATATCGTCTGCGGTTGCTTTTCTGTATGTAATCATGTTTTTGCCGACCTCCATTCTGCAATAAGCTGTTTGATCGACTGCTGCGGATCATCGCGCTCATCGCTGACAGCACGTTTAACCACGTCATATAGTCCCGGCGAGAGCGGCCACGCTTCGGGTGAACGGTCATTATTTGAGAATAAAACGAAAGCCATCGCACCCATCGTAAATACATTGGTAACTTCGTCCAACAAGCCACCGATTCTATATTCTTCCGGCGACATGACAACCGGATCACCCAATACTCTGCCCATTCCGTTGATATAAGACTGTTTAGCGTAAAAATCTATATCGCAAATTTTAACCTCTCCGGTATCAAAATTATATAGAGTGCTGTAATCATTAAAATCAATAGCAACATAGCCGCATTTCGCTACATGCTCATGGAACCGTAGTATTTCTTCAAACACATATATTTTTTGAGTGACAGGTAAATTAGAAAATTTATCGTGGAGCGGAGGATTTTCTATACTGAAACTCTCGCCATACTCCCAATCNNAATCGAAAACGGTCATATACCCACCGCCGATGACCTTTGCTTCAATAAAATGAATCAACAACGGATGCACCAAGTCCTTATATTTTGGAACAGCGGCTTTCAGTCTTGCGATAGCATCCGAAACAGGTAAATCATAGTTGTTTACCGTTTGTACCCCTGCAAATTTTATAAAATATTTATGTTCGCCGTTTGACACGCCGAAACAAATACAACCGGATGATTGTTCATCAAATATCTTAAATACTTTTCCGTATTCGTTTAGGAAGGAAAAATCAAACGGTTCTTTTAGTTTGAAGGGGATTCCGTCAATGTATTGTTCATGAAAGTTTTTAAGATACCATGTCGGCACGGGGTTTTTCATATCGTCAAACCATTCCAACACATCCTGCGCTTGTTTCATCATCGTGTCAAGGTCAGATTGTCCGAACGGGACAGCCCAATAAATAGAGGACAGCGTGTTGCTTGCGATATAAAAAGTGAGCAGCTTGAAAAATTCGAGCGGAGGCTCACCGTTAAAATAGCCCTGTAACTGTCCGGTTGCAAAATATGGACTTGCCGCCGCGCTCCATACAATACGGTTAAATTCTTCCCACGGATCACCAAAATCGTAGCGGTCAAAGTCTATGATTTTCAATTCGCCGTTTTCAAGCATCATGTTCCCGATATGATAATCGCCATGCTGAAAACACTGCGGACGGTTTTTCAATAAGTATCGGTTCTGCTCTATGTAAGCAAGGACATGTTCATCACCGTTAAACCGCAAACCACACTCATGGTATTTTTGTATTTTATAGTCTGTTTTACGGTTGAATCGGGTTTCCCATTCTTCCTGTGTTTCAGGTGCGGGAAAGGTGTGCATTTTCCGCACGATCTCGCCGGATATGTAGCCCAATTTATATTGCTCTGTATCGGACAACAGGGGCAGCACTGTTTCTAAATCCTCACCGTCTATCCAACTTTGGAGAGAATAAACCCCATCGTCACAAGTTCCAAATTCTACAGGCTTGCACATAGGTATATCCAGTGCAGCCACCTGCTCTAACATAGCGAACAGGGATTTCCGTATTTCGTAACGTGAAATTGGCGTAATGCGAAGCAGATACTTTGTCCCGTTTGCATTGGTAACACAGTATTTTTTGTCCTCAGACCAACCTTTTGTAATCGGTTCGACTATTGTAAATGTTGCTAATAAATCTTTACAATCCATGTTTACGCCTTTCTTGCCTTTATGATAAGAAAATTCGGCTTCAGAAATNNTTTCGATTGCCCATTCTTTTGGCGTCGGTTCATAGACCCCTTCAATAACAAATCCTGTTTTGGCGATATCAGTCAGTATTTCGCCCATAGGACGATGATATTTTTCAACGCCGTCAATATACCAATGAATCACTCGTTTTCCGCTTTGATTGTAATTTGAAAACGTGTACGAAACACGGATGCCGTTTTCGTCACGGTTAAAATGTCCTTTACCATCAATAGTTGCCGTGATGATAGGATGCTCCTGAGAAAATAATATCTGGCCACCGGAATTTAGCAAATTATAAATGCTTTTGATAAGTTTTGGAAAATCTTCAATGTAATGAAAAGCGAGCGAGCTGTAAATAAAATCGAATTTATCAGTAATAGCGTCTATCTCTGTCATGCTCATATTTACATATTCGATTTTAGCATCGCCCGATTCAATTTTTGCTATTTCAAGCATTTTTTCGGATATATCCAATCCTACAACTCGTATAGCTCCGCGGCGTACAAAATCAAGACAGTTATGTCCATATCCGCAACCTAAATCCAATACTGACTTGCTTTTCAAATCCGGCAGCAATTCCGACATCGCCGGTTGTTCAAGCAAATCATTATAATTATCATCTCTTTCTCGTAGGGCGAAATAACCGTTGAAAAAATCTTGATTGTTATAAATGTTTTGATTACTCATCTTTTACCCCTCATTCCTCATCCGGCAAAAACTCAACCACATCCTCAATCCTGCAATTCAACACCCGGCAAATGCGCTCCAACGTAGTTGTTGTAACGCCTTTGCCTTTGTTCATCTTGGCAATTGTGGATGAACTCAAGTTTGCTTTTATTTCCAACTGCTTTTTTGACATATCCCGGTCAATTAACAGCTTCCATAGTCTTTTATAGCTAATTGCCAAAATTCAACCACTCCCGCAAAAGTCTTTATAGAATATTTTACCATGATAAATATCAATTTTCAATAAATTACTGCAAAAAAGTAAAGATGCTAATTTTGAATAAGATGAAATGCTTATATGAAAAACGGCCGTATTTACCAGCAGAGAAAAAAGAGAGGCAGCCGGGTGAATAACGCTGGATCAACCTCTCTTTTTTCACAATCAGAAAAGAGAGGTTGATCCAGCGTTATTCACTCGGCTGCCTCTCTTTTTTCTCTGCTGGTAAATACGGC
>DOWI01000140.1 GCA_003519645.1 Oscillospiraceae bacterium | reverse complement strand
TGATTTGAATAAAGCCCGGTATAACGGCCGAAAAGTAGCATGGGCTTCATCAATTGTACCACAAGAATTTATGGAGGCTATGGATATTGCAGTGGCATATCCTGAAAACCATTCGGCAACGATAGCAGCTAAGAAGGGCGCAATGAAGTATATTGACCATGCGGATGAGATGGGCTATTCCAACGACATATGTTCATATGCACGTATTAATCTCGCATATGCAGATTTAAAGTGTGACGAAGTATTTAATCTGCCTAAACCAGATTTTGTCGTATGCACAAATAATATCTGCAGTGTTTTGGTCAAATGGTATGAAGCGTTGGCCGAACAGTACAATGTTCCGTTTTTCCTAATAGATGTTCCTTTCAATTACGATTACGATGCTGCTAAAAAATTTCCGGATAATGATCCGCATCATAAGATTAACTATATTGAGAATCACTATAAAGATTTTGTAATGGATATTACACAAGAACGCATTGATTATATAAAAGATCAGTTCTACCTCTTCATTAAATTTTTGGAAAAAATGTGCGGCAAAAAATTCGACTATGATAAATTCAACAAAGTCATGGAGATTTCCAACCGCTGCGGAAAGGCCTGGGCAAAAGCAATGGAGTATGCCGAGAAGGTTCCGTCTCCGCTGGACGGCTTCAATATGTTCAACTACATGGCACTGATGGTATGCATGCGCGGAAAAGAAAGCTCTGTAAGACTTTATGAGCTCATTGCACAGGAAATGGAAGAGAATATGAAAGAAGGAAAGAGCCAGTTCCCGTTTAAGCAGCAACACCGTATTATGTGGGACGGCATCGCCTGCTGGCCATATTTGAGACATAATTATACGACTCTTGCGAAAAATGGAATCGTTATCAGTGGTTCAACATATCCAAAAGCTTGGGAGCTTGTCTATGATGTCGGCAATATGGATGAACTTGCCGCCGTATATGCCGGTATCGGCAATAACCGTTGTATGGCATATCAGTCGGATACTCGGGCTATGATACAGCAGCAATGTAACTGCGACGGCGTGGTGTATCATATGAACCGCAGTTGTAAGGTCATGGACTTCATGCAGCCTGAAATGCGGCGCCAGATTTATGACATGGTACACATTCCATATATTTCTTTTGATGGGGATCAAAGTGATCCTAAAAACTTCTCAAAAGCACAATTTGAAAACAGAATTCAAGGTCTGGTAGAGAACATGGATGCTCAGGAAAAGGAGGAGGTACAATGAGCCGCATCGACGAGATTCTAGATCAAATGGTTTACGTCACTGAAAGTNNCGACAAGGTGGTCAGCAGTGAAAAAAAACAGGGTAAAAAAGTTGTAGGTGTGCTGCCTGTTTATACACCTGAAGAACTCATCCACGCAGCAGGTATGTTCCCGATCGGCTGTTGGGGCGGCACAACTACGATTTCCAAAGCCGCTAAGTATTTCCCACCATTTGCATGCACAATTATGCAGGCAGTCATGGAATTTGCCGAGGATGGTACATATGGCGGACTTGACGCCTTTGTGGTATCGACTCCGTGTGACACGCTGAAAGCAGTTTCTCAGGATCTGATTTATTCCTGTCCGGACAAGAAGGTCATTATACTCACCTATCCGCAAAACAACAAGCTGGAAGCGGCCGTACGTTATACCGTTAAAGAACTTACAAAGGTCAAAGAAAAGCTTGAAGAAGTCGCAGGCCATAAAATTACCGATGATGATATTACGAGGAGTATCAAAATATATAATGAGCACAGTACTGCCATGATGGATTTTTGTAATATTACTGCCGCCAATCCGGGGCTTGTTTCTGCGGTCAACCGGCATTATGTCATTAAATCAGGCTACTTCATGCTCAAAGAAGAGCATACTGCTCTGGTTAAAGAACTTAATGAACTTCTGAAAAAAGAGCCGGATACCCATTGGACTGGTTCAAAGATCATACTTTCCGGTTATGTTGCAGAGCCAAATAATCTGTTAAGTTTGTTTGACGAATATAAAATGGCTGTCGTGGGTGACGAGTTGGCACAGGAAAGTCGCCAGTTCCGTACTCCTATTCCAGCCGGAAAAGATCCTATAGAGCGCCTGGCCAGGCAGTGGCAGGACAGAGAGGCATGCTCTGTTATCGTCGATTCCGAAAGAAAACGTGCCGCACATATTGCTGACATGGCAGCCAAACAGAATGCTGATGCAGTTATTTACTGCCTGATGAAATTCTGTGATCCTGAAGAATTTGATTATCCATCTATAGTAAAGGCATGCAAAAAAGTCAATGTCCCGGTACTTAATATTGATGTGGATCAGCTGACAGACTCCACGGAACAAATAAGAACAAGACTGCAGGCATTCAATGAGCAAATCGGTGGATTAAATAAGGAGGCAATCGGTATATGAGTAACTGTGTAGATGAATATCAGCAAAAACTTACAACAGCCACTGAAGCGGTTAAGGTGGTTAAAGACGGAGATATGATCGTATATTCTCCTTTTGCGGTGAAAACGTCACTTTTAGATGAGGCATTAGCATTTCGCAAAATGGAATTGCATGATATAACGGTTCTATTCGCAACCCTAACCTATATGCCTGAAATTGTAAAAGCTGATCCTGAGGGTGAGGTATTTAAATTTACAGACGGCAGTTTTAGTGCAGTAACAAGAGGTATTAAAAGTATGGGTGTACCCATCTATGCGGTTCCCTCTCTTTTCCATGAATCCGGTATTCAGTTTACGGCGGGAGCTCAAAATGCAGACGTTTTGTTTCTTGCCGTAGGACCTATGGATGAAAACGGAAACTTCAATCTCGGTCCGGAAAGCTCATTTACTATGGACTGTATCAAAGCAAGAGGAGGATATAAAAGGAACCTGAAAGTACTTGCAGAAGTAGATCCTAAACTCCCCTATGTTTATGGAGATACTACTGTAAATATCTCAGAAATCGATTATGTAATTGAAAATGCTGAAGGTCAGCCACCACTTCCTATTGGTGAAGTCAGGCCGACAGAAATAGATAAAAAAATAGCAACGTTAATAATGAACGAAATGGTGGATGGCGCCTGTATTCAGTTTGGTATAGGTGGATTACCTAATATTGTAGGCGAAATGCTAGCGGATAGTGATTTCAAGGATCTGGGCTGCCATTCTGAGATGTACGTGGATGCATATATGAAACTTGAACAGGCAGGAAGACTGACAAACAAAAGAAAACAAATCGATGTGGGCAAGAGTGTATTTACCTTCGCAATGGGTTCCGAAGAGATGTACCGTTATATAGATAGAAACCCAAACATGGCCTGTAAGAGTGTAACCTACACTAACAACCCCAGTGTCATCGCGCAAAATGATAGAGTGTACTCTATCTGTAGCGGTATTTCCGTGGATATGCTCGGCAATGTTTCATCTGAATCTGTCGGTTACCGCCAGATATCTGGAACGGGCGGACAGCTGGATTATCACCTGGCATCCATGCACTCCAAAGGAGGCAAGGGATTCATTTGTCTTCCTTCAACCAGAACCGACCGGAAAGGTAATGTCACTTCAAATGTTGTTGTAAGTTTCCCCATGGGAACTCAGATTACCGTACCTGCCAACATGACAAATTATATCGTAACAGAATACGGTGTTGTCAATTTGAAGGGCTGTTCCACCTGGGACAGGGTCGAAAAACTTATTAGTATCACGCATCCCGATTTCCGGGAGGATATAATCAAAGCGGCAGAGAAAGCAAAAATCTGGAGACAGAGTAATAAGATAACTGCCTAGTATTGATTTATAAAATTAAAAACGGGCTATTGTTTCTATTTATCAATGTCCGTTTTTAATTTAAAAGTAGAAAAAGGAGTGAGTCTATTGAAATATGGCATTAAGAAAGCATGCATCGTCGGAGCCGGTGTTATGGGGGCTGGCATTGCTGCTTGGATAGCAGGGACCGGCATACCAGTTGTTATGCTCGACATCGTACCAAAAGATTTGAATGATTACGAGCTGAAAAAAGGTATTACAAAAGACGACCCTGCTCACCTTAACCGCCTTGCTCAAGCGGGCAAAGACAGAGTGTCAGATAAAAAAAATGGTGTTTTATTGACACCAAGAATGGCCGATTATATTATGGTAGGAAATTTAGATACAAGTCTTGATATGATCCGTGATTGCGACTGGATTGTAGAGGTCGTGGCTGAAAACCTCAAGATAAAACAATCCATGTTCCAAAAGATTACTCCTTATATCAAAAAGGATGCGATTATCTCTACCAACACATCCGGTATCCCTATTTCCAAAATATCTGAAAAAATGCCGCCTGATCTCCAGCAGCGCTTCCTCGGGACACACTTTTTCAATCCTCCCCGTTACATGCACCTACTGGAAGTCATACCGACAGAAAAAACCGACAGCGAAGTTGTGGATTATATGAAAAAGTTCTGCCGCAATATCCTTGGAAAGGGTGTTATAACGTCACATGATACTCCTAATTTCATTGGCAACCGTATCGGTTCACTGGGAGTTCCATGTACATGGGAGCTTATGAAAAAATACAATTTTGATATTGAGACCGTGGATTATCTGACTGGCAAACTTATAGGTCATCCTAAAAGTGCATCTTTTCGTACCGCAGACATGGTCGGCATTGACGTACTGACACATGTAAACGATAATCTTGTGGAATTGCTGGATGACCCTGATGAAAAGAGTTCATTCGTACTGCCCGATGTAATAAGAAAGATGGTTAAAAACGGACAGCTCGGCAATAAGACAGGCAGCGGATTTTATAAAAAAACAAGGGACAAAAGCGGGAAAAAATCTTATCTTGTATGGGACCCTGAAAAAAATGCGTATATACCCAGCCAAAAGGTAAAAATTCCTTTTATTGAGGAAGCTAAAAAAATACACAGGCTCAAAGACAGACTCAATCATCTGCTTTATTCCAACGAGCCAGAAGGTAAGTTCCTTTGGGAGCTAACTTCTCAGACGCTACTGTATTCATCTTGGAAAATGCCTGAGATTGCAGACAGCTATGAGGACATCGATAACGCAATGAAATGGGGTTACAACTGGGAAGTAGGACCTTTTGAAACATGGGATCTTATCGGTTTTGAAAAATCAGCTAAGCGCATGAAAGAAGAAGGTAAAAAATTACCGGATTGGGTGGAAAAACGCCTCTCCGAGAGAGAGCCTTTCTATAAAAAAGATCCAGATATCCATTCGTTTGATACGGTATATCCTGTGATTAAGTCATTTGTTCATACTACACTACTGGATATGGGAGACGGGGTTGCCGGCCTGGAGTTTCATTCGCCGGGTAACTGTGTCACAGTTCATATGCGCGAAGAAATAATATCGGCTATAGATGAAATCGAAAATAATAACGATTATGTAGGTATGGTGCTGTTAAACAGTGAGGCAAATTTCCTCACGGGATCGGATCTTAAAGAGATGGTCGAGGGTTTATTAGCACAACATTTTGATAAAACCGAAGGCAGCGTAGCAGAATTCCAAAATGTCAGTATGAGACTAAAGTATGCTAAAAAACCGATTGTTGCGGCAATTCATGGTATGACCATTGGAGGCGGATGTGAATTCTCCATGCACTCTTCCCGTATCGTCGCACATGTGGATACATACATGGGCTTTGTTGAGCCGGGTGTAGGTTTGATACCGTCGGGAGGCGGATTAAAGGAGCTGGCACAGCGGGCATCAGCATACGCCAGTACTTATGGCTACACAGATCTTCTTCCCATTATTAGTAAATATCTCACTCAGGTTGCCACCGCCCAAGTTTCAAAAAATGCGTATCAAGCACTGGATTTTGGCTACTTGCAGCCGACAGATATAATCATTATGCAAATTGATGATCTTGCACAGCGTGCCAAAGAAGAAGTCCTTCAAATGGCAAAAGACGGATACCGCCAAAAAACAGCACAGCTAATAAAGGTTACCGGCCGCAGCGGATTTGCAAACGCCGAGATTAGTCTCAAAACGATGCAACATACCGGATATATTTCTGAAACCGACTGTAATATCGGCCTTAAGGTTGCACGAGCTTTAACAGGAGGTGATGTACCTAAGGGTACCCTGCTTACAGAAGGTGAGTTATTAGGACTGGAACGTGAAGGTTTTTGTGAGCTTACAAAAGAACCCAAAACCCAGGAACGGATTTTCGGCATGGTGAAGACACATCATGCTATACGCAACTAAGAAAAGGAGTGATATTATGTCTGAAGCAGTAATTGTCGCATTAGGCAGATCCGCTATTGGGAAGGCACCCAGGGGCACCCTAAAATACACACGTCCCGAGGATCTTGCCACTCAAGTAATAAAAAGTGTTATCAACCGGCTACCCGGATTGCCAAAAGATCAAATTGATGACCTTGTATTAGGATGCGCTTTCCCGGAGGCCGAACAGGGAATGAACATGGGTCGTATTGTGGCTTTGGAAGCCGGGCTTGGTAATCAAGTACCTGGCCAAACNNGGCAATTGCCACAGCATCCAACGCTATATCCATGGGACAAAGTGATATTATTATTGCAGGCGGTGTGGAATCCATGAGCCTGATTCCTATGGGCGGTAATATTCCAGATCCAGACCCATATATGTCAAGTAATAACCCGCATGTTTATGATTCAATGGGTATAACGGCTGAAAACGTTGCGGAAAAATACGGCATCAGCCGCATGGAGCAAGATGAGCTTGCAGTTATCAGCCACGAGAGGGCACTGGCCGCTCGGGAAAGTGGTAAATTTGCGGAGGAAATCATACCGGTCAAAGCCGATACCATTACTAAGGACGCCAACGGGAACACAGTTTCCAAGCAAATAATATTTGACCAAGATGAAGGAATCCGCCCCGGAACTTCCTTAGAAATTTTAGCTAAACTGCGTCCGTGTTTTAAAGTTAATGGAAGTGTGACAGCGGGTAATTCGTCGCAAACCAGTGATGGCGCTGCTATATGTATACTTATGTCAAAAGAAAAAGCTGAAGAGCTTGGTTATAAACCTATTGCAAAGCTCATAGGCTTCAACGTTGTAGGTGTTCCACCCGAGACCATGGGTATAGGGCCGATGTATGCCATTCCAAAGGTACTCAAACGTACCGGCCTGGCCCTTGACAATATTGATCTGATTGAGCTTAACGAAGCTTTTGCCTCTCAAGCGGTAGCTTGCATCAAAGCTCTTAAACTGGATATGAAAAAAGTAAACGTTAATGGAGGCGCCATCGCATTGGGTCATCCTCTCGGTTGCACCGGTGCGGCTCTGACGGTAAAACTGCTTTACGAGATGCGCAGACGTGAACTGAGAAAAGGGAAAAAAGGAATTGTAAGCATGTGTATCGGTGGCGGCATGGGAGCGGCCGGTATCTACGAGATGCTATAGCAAATGGGACTTATGGAACGTGGGGAAGCTTTCGTCATATAAAAAAAGGCGGTGCCCCCCTATTCCATCAATATTTAAGTGATTCGGGTAACGGCCATCTAATCACCGCAGGGAAGTAGACACATTTACAAATTTGGGAGGAAAATGAATGGTATATTTAGGCATTGATATAGGATCGTCCGCAACAAAACTCGTCGCCATTGATCAAGACAAAGATGTTGTAGGAAGCAGTGTGGTTCAGCTTGGCACAGGTACGTCGGGTGTTGATCAGGCTATCGATCAATTTTACAAATCAACCGGCTTGAAACAATCGGACATTACCTGGATAATAGCCACCGGATACGGCAGGGTTCATTTTGGTGGGGCAAATGAACAAATCAGTGAAATTTCTTGCCATGCCAAGGGGGTTCATTTCCTTTGTCCGGAAGTCCGTACGATTATTGATATCGGCGGTCAAGATACCAAGGTCACTCGGGTGGATGGCAAAGGTATCATGCAAAATTTCACAATGAACGACAAATGTGCTGCCGGAACTGGACGATTTTTAGATGTAATGAGTAAAGTTCTTGACGTTGACATATCCGATATGGGCGATATGGACGCTCTTGCAGAAAAAACATTGACAATAAGCAATACTTGTACGGTTTTTGCCGAATCGGAAGTAATCTCAAAATTAGCCGCAGGCTGTGCCATTCCGGATGTCATCGCAGGGATTCATGAATCTGTGTCCAGACGTGTTGCAGGACTCGCTTTTCGTAATGGTATAAAACCCAAAGTAGCACTTACCGGCGGGGTAGCACAAAACACCGGAATCATACGCTCGCTGGAACGAGAATTAGAAGAAAAGCTGGTAATACCACCCAACCCCCAATTAACAGGCGCACTGGGTGCCGCACTGTTTTCTCTTCAGCGAGCTAGAAATACAAAGGTCCATCCATAGAATAATTGCGGCACTACTCCCACACTATGTGGAAGAGCGCCGCACCATATTTAAATCATTTCAGCCTTTATCTGTAGAAGTTTCGTCCGAATATTTTCTCAGCTTCCGTACAACGGTCGTCTGTGATACATTGAGCAACTTAGCAATCTCCCTGGTAGATTTTTTTGTTTTTGCAACCATTTTAAAGAGTTGCCTTTCGCTTTCCTCAATGATGTCGTCAAGCTTTGCAATTTGATGTACAGAGACAATTGAAGGGCTTTCCACCTGAACATTACTCTGTATAATGGAATCAAAGAACCGCTGCTCTATAACGTCTTCCTTTGAAAGAATAACCATTTGTTCTATAATATTACGAAGCTCCCGGACATTGCCCGGCCAGGAATAGGATTTCATTCTTTGGATAAGGTCCGGGGAAAGGCTTTTTATATTGCTATTGCTGTAATATTGAAGATTAAATATGCGTAGGAAATATAAAGCCANNTCTTTAAGATTACGGTTCGTTGCGACAATAATACGAACGTCAAAAGGAATTTCTTTGGTTGAGCCTATAGGGGTAACCGTATTAGTCTCAAGCACTCGCAGTAGTTTGACCTGCATATCCTTCGGCATCTCACCAATCTCATCCAGCAAAAGAGTTCCTGTATTCGCAGCCTCAAAGATACCTTTCTTACCCCCCTTATTTGCACCTGTAAGCGCTCCCGGAACATATCCGAATAATTCTGATTCAATGAGATTCTCCGGTATGGCACCGCAATTGATAGACAAGAAGGGCTTGCCCTTGCGTTGGCTATGATTATGAATAAAGTTTGCCACTACTTCTTTTCCAACGCCGGACGCATCAGTTAGCATGACAGTAACATCAGTGTTGCTGATGGTCAAACATTTTTTGTAAAGCTCCTGCATCTTAGGATCGGCTTGCACGGGATTCTGTGCAGCCAATGCATGAGATCGCATAAACTCGTTATAAAGCTTTCGAATGGTATCGAAATCCTCAATTTGGTCCCGCAGTTTTAATATTTCACTGATATCATT
>DOWI01000419.1 GCA_003519645.1 Oscillospiraceae bacterium | reverse complement strand
GGATTTAATAAATGGGGAATGACGAGTTCTATGGTTTCTGCAACATTACTGGCAGACAAAATCACAGGCGTGCGTAATGAATGTGCTCCTGCCTTTTCTCCACGTCGCTTTTCAGCAAAATCCATTGCAGTTAACATTGTAGATGACGGCGTTCAATCTTCAATCGGCCTTTTATCCCAAGCATTTCATTTTCCGGTGCGGGCGTTGGAGGAACTAAAGAATGGCAGTGGCGGTATTGTAGAATACAAGGGAAAAAAGGTAGGCGCCTACAAATCCGAGACAGGGGAAACCTTTCTGGTTTCCACTCGTTGTCCCCACCTTGGATGTGAGCTAAAATGGAATCCGAATGAAAAATCATGGGATTGTCCTTGCCATGGCTCCAGATTCGATATCCGAGGTCGCTGGATTAGCAGTCCTGCTGTCAACACTCTTCCAAACCATTTAATTAAAAATCAAGAATAAAACGAAAATAAACTTCTATTTCGGGTTTTCCAATTGACTATTTTTTCACAAGGGAGTACAATGATTAATATCAACTATTTTCCAAGATAATGGAGGTCGAAATTCATGGCAATAGTGTATAATTTTTCGGCTGGCCCTTCTATGCTTCCGGAAAGCGTGCTCAAAAAAGCTGCATCTGAAATGTTGGATTATGAGGGCTCCGGACAATCGGTGATGGAGATGTCTCACCGATCTAAAATCTATGAGACAATTATTCAGGGATGTGAATCGCTTCTGCGTGAGGTAATGAGTATTCCTGATAATTATAAGGTTCTTTTCTTACAGGGAGGTGCTTCCTCACAGTTTGCCATGATACCGCTCAATTTAATGAACGGCAGCGGCAAGGCGGACTTTGTTATTACCGGTCAGTGGGCAAACAAAGCTTATCAGGAGGCATCCCGTTACGGTAAGACGAATATTGTGTCAAGCTCAAAGGACAGGACTTTCTCTTATATTCCCGAGCTTGATGAATCTACCTTTACTCCCGACGCTGATTATTTCCACATCTGCGTCAACAATACCATATACGGAACCCGCTACACCCAGCTTCCCAGTACTGGAAATGTTCCGCTGATCGGTGATATATCCTCATGCATTCTGTCTGAGCCAATTGATGTATCAAAGTTTGGTGTACTTTACGCCGGCGCTCAGAAAAACATGGCTCCCGCAGGCTTAACTGTGGTGATTATTAGGGAGGATCTGATTGGGAAAGCGCGTGACATAACGCCTACCATGTTTAACTATCAGACACATAGCGATAACGATTCTATGTATAATACTCCGCCCTGCTACTCCATCTATATGTGCAAGCTTGTACTGGAATGGATTAAAAATGAAATTGGCGGACTTCAGAGCATGCAGGCGATTAACGAGAAAAAGGCTGCAATGATTTACGATTTCCTTGATTCCTCCAAAATGTTCCGCGGAACGGTTGAGAAGAAGGATCGTTCACTGATGAATATTCCCTTTATTACAGGCAATGAGGAGCTTGATGCAAAGTTTGTTAAGCAAGCAGCTGCCGCGGGTTTTATAAATCTTAAGGGACACCGTACAGTCGGCGGTATGCGCGCTTCCATCTATAACGCAATGCCTGTGGAAGGTGTTAAAAAGCTTGTTACATTTATGAAAGCTTTCGAATCCGAAAACACATGAACGAAAGGAATGAATTGGTTTGTACAATATACTAACACTAAATAAAATAGCAACATGCGGTACCGACCGTTTCAGTAAAGATACATATACTGTTTCGGATATATGCGATAATCCCGATGGTATTATGGTTCGCTCGGCAGCGATGCACGATATGGAGCTGCCCGCTTCTCTGAAAGCAATTGCCCGAGCCGGCGCAGGTGTTAATAACATTCCGTTGGATAAATGCAGTGATGCAGGAATTGTAGTGTTCAATACACCCGGTGCAAACGCCAACGCTGTTAAGGAACTGGTGATAGCCGGCCTTCTTATCTCCTCGCGTAAAATTTTACCCGCAATTCAGTGGGCAAGCACTTTAAAGGGAAAAGGCGAAGAAGTTCCAAAGCTTGTAGAAAAAGGCAAGGGTGCATTTTCCGGCCCCGAGATTAAAGGTAAAACTTTAGGTGTAATCGGTCTTGGTGCAATAGGTGTTCTGGTTGCCAACAGTGCAAGACGCCTGGGCATGGAGGTCTATGGTTATGACCCATATCTCTCGGTTGATGCCGCATGGGGCTTATCAAGTTCGGTTCATCATGCTTCCAGCCTGCAGCAAGTATTTGAAAATTGTGATTATATAACCGTTCATGTTCCGTTGACTTCCGATACCCGTGGTATGCTCAACGCCTCCGCTTTTTCAATAATGCATGATGGTGTGCGTATTCTCAATTATTCCCGCGCGGAGCTGGTCAACGGTGATGATATGCGCATGGCACTATCTAACGGCAAAGTCTCAGCATATGTTGTTGACTTCCCTACCGATGATATGCTTGGCGTAGAAAATGTTATCGCCATTCCCCATCTTGGCGCCTCAACACCAGAAAGTGAGGATAACTGCGCTGCAATGGCGGCAAAGGAATTGATTGAATATCTTGAGAACGGAAATATTATAAATTCGGTAAACTTTCCAACGGTCGAAGTTCCGCGTTCTACCGATACTCGTCTTTGTATTCTCCATCGTAATATTCCGACTATGCTTGCACAAATTAGCAGTGTCGTTTCGGGAACAGGAGTTAATATTGAAACAATGGTAAACCGTTCTAAGAAGGATAATGCCTATACCATTCTTGATACTTTAGGCGATGTTTCTGATGACTGCCTGTGTGCCATAGAAGCAATTGAGGGTGTAATCAGAATCAGAAAGATACGTTGATTATTAACAATTTAAAGAGAGTGTTGCATTAATTGTGCAATACTCTCTTTTTTATCGGAATGTAGCAAAATATTTGATATAGAACCAAGCACCAATCTCAATAAATTTGAATAGCATAAGATTCACTGCAAATAATAGTCTTAAATATCTCTTGAAAGGAGTTGAAGCCTTCAATGTCAATCATTGCAATCAGAACCGTGATAATTTACATATTTGTTATCACGGCCATGCGAATAATGGGTAAAAGGCAACTTGGAGAGCTTCAGCCATCCGAGCTGGTGGTTACGTTACTGATTGCTGATCTTGCGTCGGTTCCGATGCAGGAAAACGGTATGCCTCTGCTTAACGGAATCATCCCAATCATGATTTTGGTCGCACTTGAACTACTGCTATCCGCTTTGATGCTGAAAGTGCCGTTTTTCCAGCGTTTAATTGGCGGAAAATCTAAAATTATTGTAAACGATGGTAAGATAGACATGCAAGCTTTAAATAGTATGCGGATGACAATAGAGGATTTAATGGAAGCCTTGCGGCAGCAGTCTGTTTTTGATTTAAGAGAGGTGCAGTATATGATCGTGGAACCGAACGGTAAAACCAGCGTACTATTAAAACCTGGTAACCGTCCCGTTACATGTAAAGACCTCAAGCTGGATGTTACCGATAACGGAATACCCATGATTATTGTAAGCGATGGCAAAATATCGGAATGGGGGCTCAACATCTGCCAAGTTAATAAAGAATGGGTATACGATACATTATCTAAAAATGATATCTTATTAAAAGATGTTTTTCTGCTTATGGCGGACAGAGACAGAACCTATCATATAATCAGAAAGGAACAGCAAGCTTGAAACGTATCTATGTTGCAATTGGGCTGCTTCTATCAGTAGCTGTGCTTTGTGTTATTACACTGAATATCCAGACCAAAAGCATACAAGAGCTGATTGAAACCGCCGATACTATGCAAACAGCTTTAAAAAATAATGAAATGGAGCAATGTCTCGAGATTTCTTACGAATTTGTGGATAAATACAAGTCTTCAACCGACAAATTTCCGTACTTTATGCGTCATTCGGAAGTATCAAAAATTGAGGAAAACATTGTCGCCCTGCCGATTATGTTGGAATCAAACGACCTTCAGCATTTTGCCGCCGAACTTGCAAAATGTAAGGACATGCTTGAAAATATGGCCGACTTGGAAACACCCACGCTGGAAAATATATTTTAGAATCCTAATTCTTCACCAACAATAATTATCTTAATCCGCCCAGGTATACGCTGACGTGCAGACACAAGATAGTTGCAGCAGAGCCGAGCATCGCAATTGCAGCCTCCGGTTATATAATCGGAGGCAATTCCCTGACAAACTCCCGCCGAAGCACAGTAGGTGTCGCAATTCAAACGTACAGCGTTCGAGGGGGCCGACACCTGTTTTACATATGTAATAGCCGCATNNGGCTATTACATATGTAATAGCCGCATTTATATCCGGTACGATTTTGTTGCAACCAACCACCATAATAACTGATTTAGGACCAAAGCATATTGCGGCAACACGGTTGCTGTTTCCGTCAACATTATACAGCTCACCCTTCATAGTAACCGCATTTGAAGAAGTCAGATATACGTCCGCCGAAAAGCTGTCTATAAATATCTGACGTCTTTGTTCATCATCTAAATCAGGATTATAACGGTCAAGAAATCTGTATTTTCCATTTCGAAGCATTTCGAGAACACCTGTTTGACTAAGAGTTTCAGAACCGCCTACCGCCACTGTATCGCCTTGGTGCATGAGCGATGCTACCATGTCCTTTACCTGATTTTTACTATGTACATAGTAGGCACTCATATTGTTCTGTTTTAAATTTTCTATTGTTTTTGCAATCTGGATTTCCATTATTTTTTGCTTTGCACCTTTCAAGAATACACCCCCATTTGTTATCACCATATTATTTAGACAAAACAAGACCGATTGGACAGTGATCAGAACCGGTAACATCACTGAATATAACAGCGTCGGTTATATTCGCGACCAGACTGTCCGACACCAGATAGTAATCGATTCGCCACCCTGCGTTGTTGGTTCTTGCGTTATACATATAGGACCACCATGTGTATGCTCCGGTTTGATCAGGATACAACGCACGAAAGCTGTCTGTAAATCCGCTTGAAAGAAGCCTGGAAAAAGCATCCCGCTCCTGATTCGTAAAGCCGGCATTATTGCGGTTTGAGTTTGGATTTTTCAGATCAATCTCTTTATGCGCGACGTTGAGATCACCGCACACAATCACCGGTTTAACCTCACCCAATGCCTTAAGGTATTGTAAAAAAGCATTTTCCCATTTCAGTCTGTAATCCAGCCTTGTCAGACCCCGCTGCGAATTCGGAGTATATACAGTGATATAAAAGAAATCCTGCATTTCCAATGTGATAATACGCCCCTCATTGTCTTCAAGGAACTCATCCATTCCATATCGGATCGATAATGGCGTGTGACGTACGAAAACCGCAGTACCGGAATAGCCCTTTTTCTCGGCATAGTTCCAGTAGGCGGTATATCCCGGGGGATTAAAATCAATTTGGCCTTCCTGTAGCTTGGTTTCCTGAATACTGAATATATCGGCATCTGCATTACAAAAAAACTCTGCAAACCCCTTACTCATGCAGGCACGCAGACCATTAACATTCCAAGAGATAAATTTCATAAAAGGTTCCTTCTTTGTCGTAGTTGTATGTTCAAACGCAATCCGCTTATCTTCATTAAATAGAATACAAAGCGCAGATTACCTTATATTGTACCTATTTTATCCGATTTCAATTGAATATGCAACCGCGAGCGACGTATTAGCCAATCATCGCAATGACCTTTTCCCTTACATAAAAATTCTCCGAATTACTCCGGAGAATTCAGACCGCTGACAAAGCACAAGTCAGCGGTCTGAACCCCGGCATTTCCGGGGGTTTTCTTCATTACAACAAAACTGACGCCGATTGAAAAACGACGTCAGTCTGCGTAATTTGATACTATCCTATGATATGGGGCTTTATTTCGTGTCCGTTATATCCGGT
>DOWI01000420.1 GCA_003519645.1 Oscillospiraceae bacterium | reverse complement strand
CTTTTTTGTGTTGTCCTGCTTGCCATCCTGCTTACTGGCTGTATCCGAACAGAGGTGGGCGTTACCCTAAAACCGAACGGCTCCGGGAAAATCGGTACTGTGGTATTGATTAAGTCCGATGCTTATAAAACAATGAAAAAGTCTATTGACCCATTCAAAGGACAAGAAACCTACACCGAAACCATAGACGGTACGGAATATGTCGGAACGAAAAGCACAAAGAAGTATAAAAGCGCGGAGGATTTGAAAAACGCGCTGCTTTCCCTCACCTTTATTGGGAATGTACCAGCCATACAAAACCGGGTGTCAAAGAGTGAAACTCAACCGGAGAATACCGAAGTTACCGTAGCCGAAGGAGCCGACAAAACGGATATGACCAAGGGCGCACCGATTTTCAAAACTGCCGATATTCAGATCAGCAACGATACGTTTACCTTCAAAGCCACGCTGAACCCGCAGACCGATACGGGTAGTGAGAGCATAGCCGACATGAAAATGAACGATATATATAAGCTCAAAATCGTCATTACCATGCCCGGACCAATCAAAACTGCCTCGGTCGGTTCGGTGACGGACAAAACCGTCACATGGGAGGTCGGAAATATCACGGCTGGAAGCGAAATAACGGTAGTCAGTGAGGTCGGATATGACAGCCTGATTCCAGCACTTGCTTTGGGCGGCGTACTGTTGGCATTTATCGCCGCCCTTATCGTTTTACTGTTTGTCAGGAAAAAGCGTAAATGACCGGATACCAATCTATGGCGGGGACAGATTCCGTCCCCGCCTGAAAGGAGGCNNTGATTGGCATATATCATAACGATTTTAATTGTAGCAGTCCTGAACGGTTGCCTTGCCTATATAAATGAAATGCTGGACGGTATACTGCCCTTATCGCTGCACGCCGAACAATATATGACGATGGTGTCCGGTGTGCAGTTGTTTGAGAATTTATATCATGTTGTATTCGGTTTCGGTGTCAGTCTGATTATTCTTAAATTTCTCAAAAAGGGCTTTGAAACCTATATCCTGTGGTCGGACGGTGACGCCGATGAGGAACCGATCTCCATACTCACCAATTTTTTTAAGGCGATGGCGGTGGCGGTATCATTCCCCACACTGTACGGATGGATGGCCGATATTATTACCGATATGACAGGGCAATTGACTGACGCCATCGGGACAGATGCCGCGCCAAGCTGGGAATCATGGGTGGCCGGGATTTCCTCGGCAGGGCTTGTAACGGCTATCTTCTCCCTTATCTTCGTAATCGTATATTTTATACTCTACTTTCAATTTCTCATGCGCGGGTTGGAAATCATGATATTGCGCGTGGGTATGCCCTTGGCCTGCGTCGGTCTGATCGACAATGACAAAGGCGTATTTAAAGCATACCTGAATAAGTTCTTTCAATCCATGCTTGCCGTTCTGATTCAAATCTGTTTATGTAAATTGGGAATTGGGCTTATGCTGAACCTTCATGTATTTTGGGGCGTTGCCTGTATGGTTCTGGCAGTACGAACGCCGAAATTTTTGCAGGACTTCCTTATCACAACCGGAGGCGGCGGAGGCGGCGCTATCGTCAACAACGTCTATCATTCGGTACGCCTTGTTCAAATGCTCAAGAAAGGCGGTTGATTATGGTAACGATGGACGATATTTCACTGGCTATTATTATGCTGGTGCGGATTGGCGCAGCCGCCCGTTTTGTGTACTGCATGATCCGGCTGTCAGCCGCAGAAGAACAGGCGGCGCAATATAAAAAGCGAGCTAAAAATACGGTCATTTTTTATATTATTGCGGAGAGCATCTGGCAGATCAAGGACTTGATCCTTTACTACTATCAATGAACGGAGGTTTTCGATGGACGAAAAGCTGTATATCCCAATGGGTGTGAAACCGGAAGCGGAATTCTTCCGGGGCTTCGGCAGAAAGCAGATAACGGAGGCGGTGATCGGTTCTCTGGCTTGTGTACTCATCGCTTGTATTTTATGGTTTGTCACTCATAGCGTAACGGTTACGATGATCGCCTTTTTATCCGGTATTGCCGGGAGTATCATGATGACCGGAAAAGACCAAAGTAATTTATCGGTTGTAGATCAGATTCGGAACATGGTGCGATTTGCGAAAAGTCAAAAGGTATATCCCTACCGATACAGTAATGAATGGACGGTGATGTGATGTACGCAACGATTCCCGTGTATTACCCTTCTTTGGAGGAAGCGGATAGGAATGACGAGCGGGAGTTGTGGTTGGAATCGTATAATATCAATATGGAATGTATACGGACAATTGAGGACAGAGCCATGAGTGCGTTTAACACCCGCGAACTTGATAGCCTTATCACCGACCTTGCGGAGAATTATGGCGTGGAACGCGCTATGTACGTGCTTTCAAGAACGGTTCATTTTCAGGAATGGGACGGACGGTTCAATGAAGTAGTCCGGGCGCGTGCGGAAATGTTTCGCTTTCCCGGCGCGCAATGTGTGAAATCAAATTATATTACTGAAATTGACCCTTGTATCATCGATCAGATATATATGGCTTTAATAAAAATTGAAACAGAAAATAATATGAGAAATCATAATGAATATTGCAAAAGCCCTCGCGAACCTGATGATTCCTTTTCGGAGCCGGAGGACAGCGTATGAATGGGCTGACATTTCTGGACTTTTTCTCCGGGATAGGCGGTTTCCGCAAAGGGCTTGAACTATGCGGCATGACATGTAAAGGGCATTGTGAGATTGATAAATACGCCGACCGGAGCTATCGTGCTATCTTCACGGTAAAGGAGGATGAGTGGTTTGGACGGGATATTACCAAAGCCAGAACCGATGAACTGCCAAGAGTCAACTTATGGGCTGGAGGCTTCCCGTGTCAAGATATTTCTGTCTGCGGCCGTCAATATGGGATTGACGGAAGCCGAAGCGGACTCTTTTTTGAGATTATTAGGCTGCTCGAAAGCACGGCTCCCGAAGATCGACCCGAATGGATTATCCTTGAAAATGTTAAAAATCTGCTCTCGATTCATCAGGGGTGGGATCTTGCAACCGTGCTGTGTGCGCTGGCCGAATGCGGCTATCATATCGAATACGGATTGGTTAATTCAAAATTCCACGGCGTTCCGCAAAACCGGGAACGAGTCTACATTGTCGCTTATCGACATTTTAGAGCCGAACCCGGACGAAAAGTATTTCCTCTCAGCGGAGGCAACAGCAAGGCTCTTATCCAACTCTTAGGCGGCTCACAGGGTCGGCGCGTCTATGACCCCCACGGTATCGGCTGCACCATCACCTCGGAAGCCGGGGGCTTTGGCGGGAAAACAGGACTGTATTTCATTGACCTGTGTAATGGGAATCCCCGGCTTACAGACACGGCAAGGTGCATTAAGGCACGATACTACAGCGGCATTACAAACCGGGGCGC
>DOWI01000295.1:401-2594 GCA_003519645.1 Oscillospiraceae bacterium | reverse complement strand
GCGCTACGTTCGGGACGTAGAGGCCGCGTGTTCGAATCACGTCACTCCGATTACTGGGAAGCCAGTAAATACAAGGGTTTGCAGAGTCTGCAAACCCTTGTATTATGTTCAGCCTAATTTCTGCCTTGCGGTTTTGCCTAACGAAATCCATCTTTTTCAGGATGCCAATGTAACAGGGGACACCAGCTAAAAAACGGAATAAACAGCGACAAATTACTTTGTATCACTCCAAATTAAAATTGAATAAGAAAATTAACCAAAGGCAACAAGAAAGGAAGGAAGCTGGTTTTACTCAAATATGAGAGCAGGACTGCTTTCTTTTTGTACAATAGGAAAATTCTATATTTTTTGCATGCTTTTGAAGTCTGGCAATTGCATTTTTGAAATTTTTATGAAAAAGGAAAGGAGGCGTGGGAAATGAAAAAACGGGGAATTCAGAAAAAAATCTTAATTACAAATATTATGGCTATCGTTATTATGACTGTTCTTATGTTTGTTGCCTTTACCGTATATTATGTGTTTGAGCATCACAGACAATTTAATGAAACGACGACCCACAAAACTGAAACTGCTGGTGCGGTCATTAATCAGATTACAAATATAGCAGATAACACGGGCATACAGCTGGGGAACAATCCTTATATTAAGGAAATGTTAACAGAGCTTTATTTTGATGATAACCCTTCTAATTTTTTCCTTGATGAGCATGTAGAAGAAAATACAATTATTCAGTATCTTCTGCCGTTTTTAATCAAGCAGGATATGATTTACCGAATTTGTATTTACAATAATCGAGGGGATTTCCTGGCTGGCGGAACAAGCGTTCTTTCCGGAAAGGTGAATACTTTTTTACAATCTTCAGATTTCAAACATATTGAAGAGATGTTTTATAATACACCAGCAACTCGTATTTATGCCTATTCAAGTAATGATGCTCTGCAAGGTAATCGTCACAAAACCTCAGGGTATATTCGCATTATCCGGCCAATCCGTGATACAAATGTTATTCATGGTAATCCCATGGGATATATTGAAGTGCAAATTTCTACTGCGGGTATCCTAAATCAACTTACCGAGTTTGACAGTGAGGAGATAACAGTATATTTAAATAAGCAGAAGCTTTTTGCCAACGGAACAACTTTGCCGGAACGTAATACATATAAAGAAACTACAGAATTAAATAATGGCTTTAGCCTGACACTAAAAAGTCACAATTCGGATGAAAATAGGGTGGTTTTTTTCACAATGGGATTCCTACTTCTATTGCTGTCTTTTCTTGTCTTTTCCTTAATTACGATACAACGGCGGGCTATACTGAAAATCACGGCTCCGTTGATTAGTCTCTTCACTAAAGTACAGGAAGCCAGCTGGGATGAGGTTCCTAAAATCGCAGGAATTGCGGCAGAAGATGGGGATTTTGATGAGATTTATGAACTGCAGAAATCATTTGACTATATGCTGGAAAGTCTCAAAGACACAATGGAAAAGAATGTTATGATGCGTACCGAAAAGATCAATGCCCAGATGCTGGCACTGCAAGCCCAGGTGGATCCGCATTTTATTCATAATACCTTAACAATCATCGGTGCTTTAGCGGAAGAAGGAGACGGTGAGAAGGTCAAAGAGTCATGTCAGAGGCTCTCGGATATGATTCGTTATAATTCGGACTATAGTATGCAGAAGGTTAAAATTTCACAAGAAATAGAGAATACTCGGGCATATATGGAGCTTTTGAAGATTCGTTATGAAGAGGCTTTTCAATATGAAATCAGAGTACAGGCTTTGGCAGGAGTTGTACAGGTTCCTAAGTTTATACTTCAGCCGATTGTTGAAAATGCGTTAAAGCATAGCTTGAAACAGGCGGAGTATCCCTGGATTATCAGTATTGATGCTTATTGCCAGGACAAAAAGTGGTACTTAAAAATAACCGATAACGGTGTTGGGGTTACTAAGGAGGCAAAGAAAGAGGTGCTGGAGCGATTCCACGAATTGCAGAAACTAGTAGCAGATCACCTGCTAAAGAGTATGAAAATTGGGGGGTTTTCGCTAATCAATACATTAACCAGAATGTACATCTACTATGGTAATGAGATGGAATTTCAAATAGATAAGAATGAAAATGGCGGAACAACCGTTATATTGGGAGGCAAGACAGATGCGTGAAATAGTAGTTTTAGTAGTTGAGGATGAGCG
>DOWI01000295.1:0-346 GCA_003519645.1 Oscillospiraceae bacterium | reverse complement strand
CCTTTGGCTGCTTGAGTACATGAATAAACGAGGACTTTCCACGCGGGCTGTAATGCTGACAGGCTATCAAGAGTTTGCATATGCCCAAGCCGCCTTAAAAAACCAGGCGTTTGATTATTTGCTGAAACCGTTGAACATGGATAGCTTGACAGAAGTTCTAAACAGACTTGAAAGTGAGGTAGAAAGAACCTTGCTGCAAGAACAGCTTGGAATTACAGAACAGCTGCCAAGAAAGTTATTTCAGAGTAAAGATGAGTTTGGCGATGTCTGCTTTATCGCTTGTATTTTTCTTGGAGGAACAGCATTGGCACCCTTAACAGCAGGTTCATTATTGCAACTTGAAAGG
>DOWI01000435.1 GCA_003519645.1 Oscillospiraceae bacterium | reverse complement strand
AATCAGATTGACGGTTTCGTTTTCGCAAAAGTGTATGGGCGTGATGGCATCCATGTCGGACCGGGCAGTGCGTAGATACTCTTTGAGCTCCTCAAGGTGTTCCTCGGAGGCCAGACCCTGTAAAAGCGCAAAATGGTGCCGCATATCGTGGCGATAGGCGGCGGCATTCTGCCGCAGCTGTCGCAGAGAAGCAAATTCGGTCTGCGCCAGCCGCAACTGCGTATCCAGCATGTCCCGCTCTCTTTGGAGGCGGGCCTGCTTTTGGGTTTCGGCATAGTACAGGAGGACAAACACAAAATAGAATGCCGAGGTCAAAAAGGGCATGAATTGTACAGCTGCGCGTGTTCCACGGTACATAAAATCGGTGTAGACGGTGGCGGCATAGTCGAACACATAGTAAAAAGCAGGCATCGCGCCAAACAGCAGGCAGGATTTTACCGAGCGTTCCGTCAAATGCCGGCTGGATTGCACCACATATTTTTGCAGTAAATAGTACATCAGCAACGCACCCGCAATATAACCGACATGATTCATGGAAACGCTGTCAAAGACGTCCCCTGCGACAGTGCCAATCCAGCGGGGAGGTTGACAGCACAGGAAGGAGACAAACATACTAGTCAGCGCAATCAGCCACGGGCGTTTCAGGTACAGGGCAATAAAAACAGCCACCGGCAAATGGGAAAGCAACGGATATATTTTAACCGTTATTTCCATGCCCCCGAGCCGCAAGAAGACGAGTTGTAAAACAAATAAAATGACGATGAAAAACCCAAAAGCCAGGTAATTTTTCCGGGTACGGGGCATTCCAGCGAAACTGACCGCAACCGCCGCACCGAACAGCAGGGCAGCAAAGTAACGAGAGAATTCAATGATCGTTGCGATCATCCACTTATTCCCCCTCCATTTGATAATTCAGATATTGCTGCTTAATCTCCCGCGCCTTGCCCTGCGCAACAGGGACAAAGGAAAGGGTCTGTAAGGTCACCTGATGATTTTCGATGGTATCCACATACTGCATATTCACAAGATAGGAGCGGTGGGGTTTGATAAAACACCCATATTTCAGAAGTTTATCGCAGACGGAGGAAAAAGGCTCTGTACATTCGATTACCTTGCCGGAGCGCAGGTGATACATCACATTTCTACCGATGATCTCTGCAAAAACCAAATTAGAGATCAGTATTTTTTGAATGCCCTCATTGCTCTTTACGATAACCGCATCCTCGTCTTTTTCCGCTTTGATTTGCTCTATCACTTCGTCAAAGGTGAAGAACAGTTTTTCTTTTGAGACGGGCTTTAATACATAGTTAATGGCTTTCACTGAATAGCTTTCCAAAGCAAATTCGGGCGACGATGTAAAGAACAAAATCGGCGCTGTTTTGTCAAAACCACGAATTTCCTTTGCGACATCAATGCCAGTAAAGCCCGGCATAATAATATCCAAACAGTATATATCAAACCGCTTTCCCTTTTCTAAGGTAGAAACCAGCTCAAAGCCGTTTGAAAAGGCGGCATATTCGCAGCTAAAATTCCTTGATGTCCTGTAGAGGTTTATGAGCTGTACCATATTGGAGAGCTCGTCAATATTGTCATCACAGACCGCAATCTGTAGCATAAGAATTACTCCATTTCTTTGTGATTCTATTTCTCAATGATAAGTTTACCATAAGAATCGAGTATCTGAGACTATGTTTCATGTTGAAAAAATCATGTTTCATGCAGCGGACGGTTTTTTCGGGGAAATATTGGTAGATTGATCGCAAGGGAATGTTCCTTGTACACTACCCACGCATGAATGGAGGAATTACTATGCTATCAACTTTCATCGCAATCATCACAGTTATTGCGGCCATTGTGCTATGGACGATCTCCACCCAGCGCAGACTGGTCGTGCTTGATGAGAGTATCAACAATGCCATGAGTCAGATCGGGGTGCAGCTGTCAAGCCGTTTCGACGCCCTGACAGCTCTTTTGGATGTGATAAAGGGCTATGCCAAGCCCGAAAGCGAAACGCTGATTGACACAATAAAATCAAGAAGAAGATTGATTACAGCAAAATCCACACCGGATGATGTGCTGCGCCAAGAAGGGATTATCTCCGAAGCCTTGGGCAAGATTGCCGTGGTAACTGAGCAATACCCCGAATTAAAGGAAAACCCAACGTATATCAAGACCATGGAGGCGGTGCAAACCTTTGAAAACATGATACGCATCAGCCGCCTGATTTACAACGTCTGCGTGGCAGAGCTGAGCCGTGAAATCCGAATGTTCCCGGTTTCCATGATTGCCGGCATGTTGGGCTTTAGGCAAAGAGAATATCTGGAGGAACAGGCGGCCGAGGCGGACTAATGCCCTTTACTATAGTCCATTAGGACATTGCAGTACCAAGAGTTGATGTTCTTTATTACCGCCGATTGATACCATGTATCTCTTGGCGGCATTATTTCCTGATATAGGTGCCTAGATGTGGTATCGAATCGGTGCCATTCAGCCAGCTAGGCCTCCCAAAAATTCCTGCACGAAATCGCAATCGCATATATGTGCGAAAACGTCTTGAATATGTCGATTAATTATGGTATACTATTCCAAAAGTTTCACCACATAAGGGGGACAAACATGGCTGTTTCATATAAT
>DOWI01000037.1 GCA_003519645.1 Oscillospiraceae bacterium | reverse complement strand
TGACAATCCGGACGGCATAGCGGTATTTGAGCCTGCATTATCCTCCATCCGCACCTATGAGCAGGTTACCAACAACATTGCCAATATGACACAGTACAACGACACGGCAAAGCTGATTTTTAAAGGCTACACATTTGAGTCCGCGGAAATGATTACTGATCCTGACGACAGCACACGGGAAATTCCAAACCCGGCGCGTGCGGAGGAAGAAAGAGCAATTATGGATGCCGTTTGCCTTGCAGTAGAACAAGGTGGTGATATTTCATGGCTATTAAAAGATGTCAACTATGATGGTTTGATGTCTGTACTCAAAAATCAGCATGACCTTATCACAATGCTTACTGGCGTTCCAAACATGACGGACGAGGCGTTNNCGATAATGCTTCCGCGCTGGGGTATAAACTATATGCGCTTGACCAGTACTGCGCGACCACAGACCGGGTTTTTAAAAAGGGGCTGCTCCGGCTGTGGGAGATTATCACAAGCCGACTAAATTTCAAAGGCGCTCAGTTTGATTTCCGCGATATCCAGATACAGCTTCAGCGCAATATCCCGACGGACAAAGATAAGAGCATAGATCGCGCTGTCCGGGCATACTCCGGAGGCCTTGTAAGCCAGGAGACGGCAATCAATATGTCAGGTCTTGATGTTGACGCAAAAGAAGAAATGGAGCGGCAGGAAGCAGAGCAGGAAGCTGACTACCAGAAATCCATGAAGCGGCAGCAGGAGAATCCGGACAACGATCAGGGCAACGAACCAGATGATGACGGAGAACCCTACGACGAGGATAACAAAAAGCAACAGACCCGGAATGCTTCTGAGCAAAAACCGGGGGGCAGCGTATGAAAGACGCCGATTGCATTACCCGCTATTGGCATTATGCTGACACGCAGGAGGATACTCTATCCGAGTACATAGACGGCCAGCAGTCCAGACTGTCGGATGAATTACAGGAGATTCTCGACCATTTCCAGAATATCCAGCTTNNTGCACCGGAAAATAGAGCAATGGCAGCGGTCCGGATACGATGTGGGAGAGTTTAAGCTCATCATGCGTGAATTAAACCACAGAGAGCGGATTAAGGGCGCCGATGTCTTGCTTGCCTATTTGTTTGCGACGTTTATTGGGCTTTACCAACCAATTATGGCGGAAACTCAAAAGATGTTTCTGGATGTATCGCAGGAGGCATACAAGCGCGAATTCAAATCGGCACAGAAAATTACCGGCAAAGGCCGCATGAACCCACCTGGAGAAAGCACGATCAAAGGATGGTTGAAAAGCCCGATTCCGTCCGGAGGAACGTTTAAAAATGATATGTACGCTGACGCGGCATACAGGGCACGGCAATTTCAAAAACTTATCAGTTCCGAAAAGCAGCAGACGAATATTCCGGGGAGGTTAGGCCAACGCCGCCCGCTTGATATTGACAACGAGCAGTATAAAAAGGCGCTCAAAATTCAGCGGAGCTGGATACTGCGGCGAAGTCAACACGGTGCAAACAAAGACAACCATTCCGGGCAGATTGATATGTACATGGCCTACGTCGTCTCGGAAACCGTCGTAAGGGCTTTTCAGGACGCAGGCGTTAAAAAATATCAGTTTATCGCCACAATTGATGATCGGACAACGGATGCCTGCCGGTCACGGCATCTAAAAATATACAACATGGCAGATATAAAAATTGGGATTAATGCTCCGCCAATTTATCCGCCATATCATCCCTGCCGGAGCATTATAACCGCAGTTGAATAGAGGGGGAATTCAAATGTACGTCAATCCTTTTGTAGCTGGTATTATCTGCACAATTCTTGCCGAAATTGCCATACTGTTTACCGCTTATGGCATTACCCACAGAAAAACAAAATAGGGCCATTATCCATCTACTTTTGATGTATTATTAAATAGGAGGGGATTATGAAAACATGCCCATATCATAATACGTTCGTCGAAACGCTTCATGAGGAAAACAATTGGAGCGAAGAGGGACATTGTACTGGAACAAATCGGAAAACAATGCAAAAGTTTATCCCTGAGCCTTGTACAGAGGAAGGATGTGCTGCATATTGGGACGGACATTGCCATTACAAAGAGTAGTTCCGCTTGTGGAGTACCGATGCCAGCACTGTGGCAAACTCCTTTTCCGGGCACCTCCGGGAGCCGTAATTGAAATCAAGTGTGACCGCCCGGGATGCAAAAAAGTAAATAGGTTTAACATTGATTCCGAACGTCTTGAACGTCAGTAATCCAAAAGGGTTATTGGCGTTCTTCTCGTTATATAAGCAATTTTTGCCGAGCGGGCGTAAAACGCAATATGCCGACGGGCGTAAAACGTGGAGGACTTGAACATGGATGAAACAAGCACTGAGCAAGATGAAACAAACACTGAGCAGCAGGAACAGCCTACGGAGCAAAAGCCCGATAAAGAGCAGCCTGAGCAGAAGCCAGAAAAGACTTTTACCCGTGACGATGTAAACCGCATGATTGCGGCAGAGAAGAAAAAAGAGCGGGAAGCCGTTGAGACTGAGTTTCAGAGCAAGCAGGCCGAAGCTGATAAACTCGCCAAAATGAAAGAGGACGAGCGCGTCAAGTATGAGAAGGAACAGGCCGAAAAAAAAGCGCAGGATGCTCTTTCTGAGCTGAACGCCTATAAGCTCAAAGACGAGGCTATCAAGGTTGCCAACACCGAAGGACTTCCGATTCAGTTTCTTGATCTGATTGACTTGGGGACAGCGACTGCGGAAAAGCTCAACGATACAATCGCGAACTTGTCCAAAACATTCAAGTCCGCAGTAGAAGAAGCTCTAAATGCCAAACTCAAACAGCCGTCGCCGGAAACGCACCATGACGGGAGCAAAACGACAAAGGCCGACTTTGACAAGATGAGCTACAAAGATCAGCTTGAATTCAAAGCAAAGTATCCTGATCTTTACAAAACCTTTATTTAAACAGGAGTGATTTTACATGGCAGATTTTCTTGGCTATCCTTTTGATCCGGAAATCTTTTTCCACAACTGGCAGAATGAGCCGGATCCCGTCCGGACAGAGCTACTGAAAAGCGGCGCAGTCGTGCATGACGGCACGATTCAAAGTCTGATTTCCAACGGCAGTGACGCCTATACTATTCCGTTTTACAACACAATTGACGGCGACCCGGATAACTATGACGGGCAGACAGACATCAATTCCACAGAGCCTACCGGCAATGCTCAGTCGGGCATTGTATTTGGCCGCGCGAAAGGCTTTACAGCCCGCGATTTTATCAAGGACTACAATTCCGGTGCAGACCCGATGCGGCAGATCACGTCGCAGATTGCGCAATACTGGAACAAGCGCAGGCAGGCTTATCTTATCAACATTCTTACCGCAATTTTCGGCATCAGCGGCGCGGAATGGGCAAAACACACGCTCAAACTTGCAGCGGATTCCGGTTCCGTCGTAGATGCTAACAAGATCGGCGAAACGTCCGTAAATGATGTTACGGTTCAGGCCGTGGGCGACAATGCGGGAATTTTCTCCCTTGCAGTAATGCACTCGGTTGTTGCAAACCGCCTTGCAAACCTTGACCTGCTGGAATATCGGAAGTACACCGACGCTCAGGGCATCCAGCGCCAGATGCGCGTTGCGGACATCAACGGTCTAACAGTTCTCGTTGATGATGGCGTTCCCGTGGCAGACAGCACTATTGAGGGTGCGAAAGAGTACACAACTTATGTACTTGGCAACGGCACCATTCGCACGGCTGCGGCACCCGTTGATGTTCCGTCGGAAGTCGCACGTGACGCGGGAAAGAACGGCGGCCAGAACACGCTTTATACCAGGATTCGTGAAACTATCCATCCGAATGGCTTCTCATTCAAGAAACCCTCCATTGGTTATACTTCCAGCCCGACGGACGCACAGCTAGGAAACACTTCCAACTGGAGTATCGTAGGCAAGCCAAAGAGCATTGCAATTGCACGAATTATTTCCAACGGCTGAGAAAGGGGCAATATTGTGGACAGAGAATCTGAACTTGCAAAGGTTTACCGGCAGCTGCCGGATGTTACGGATGATGACAAGCTGATTATTGGTGACCTGTATGACGACTGCTACAATATCGCCCTTGAAAAGTCGAACCGTAAGGCAGGGCAGGAAACGCCCGCCCTGCTTGCGATCATTCGCGGCACAACGATATCGGCCTACAACAAGCGCGGCGATGAAGGAATGACCGGCAGTACGACGGGCGGCCAGAAATTCAGCTACCAGAATTTAGAGGATCAACTTACAAAGCGGATCCTCGGAGCAAATTTGAGGTTGTTCAGACTATGAGACGGCAGACGATTACAACCATCTACGTTGCTACCTACATTTCCAAAAAAGAACATGGTGTTACCGTAGGCGGTTATTCTAACCTCCGTGCCGTAAAGCTGAACGCGCAGACAGATTACTCCGACCTCGATATGCAGGAGTACGGCCAGACCGTGAATGAAATGATCAAGCTCCGTTCCAATCAACTTCCGGATATTGCAAAGGGAGATTACATCTATTTCACAAAGCCGGAAAA